>NZ_PNOR01000001.1 GCF_002869765.1 Deinococcus planocerae
GCCCGCAACACCGGGCTGGGCTGGCTGCTCGCCTCGGGGTTGACCCTGCTGTTCTCGCTGCTCGGTGCCCGTGGCGCCGCCACCCACCGCGCCATCGCCGCCCTCCCCGTCGACAACAACCTCCGCTGACACCGACCTGGGCCGGAAACACGGCTCCGGCCAGGTCGCTCCCACACCCATTCACCAAGGAGAACCTATGATCACGGAACACGACCTCGCCCGCATCCGCGCCCTGCCCGGGGACCAGTCCGTCCTCATGGCGGTGGTTCACGTCCATCCCGCCGATCAGGACAACCACGGCGGCGCCCTCACCACCCGGGTCAAGAGTGCCCTGAGCGACCTCGGGGTGCCTCCCACCCTGGCCGGGCGGCTCCTCGACGACGTGGCCCGCGCCCGCGAGTCGCGCGGCAAGAGCGCCGTGTACGTCCTGGGCGAGGAGGTGGAGGAACGCTTCGACGTGCAGCTCGACCTGCCCGAGCGCTTCCACTTCGGGCGCCCCCTGCCGACCCTGGTCGAGAATGCCGCCCACGCCCTGCCCCGGGTCGGGGTCCTGGCCGTGGACCGCGACTGGGCGCGGCTGTTCGTCTTCGAGCAGGGCGAGCTGACCGAGCTGCGCCGCGAGCGCCATACAGAGCTGGACAACGTGGACCGCGACGACCTCACCGCGTCCACCTCCACGGTCCCCGGAGCCCAGGGGGCGGCCCGCGCCCAGGACGGCAGCGGGTTCAGCGCGCAGGGCACCGGCCCGCGCAGCGACAGCGGGGTCGAGTTCTTCCAGCGGCACCTCGACGCCCTGCAACAGCGGTTTTACAACCAGACGGCCCAGGACCTGTCCAAGGAACTGGGGGACCGCGACCTGGGGCATCTGATCCTCGTCGGGCCGGTGGCGCGTCTCGCGGAGTTCCGGGCCGAGATTCCGGCCACGGCCTCCTACGAGGTGATCGGGGAGACGAACGTGGAGGTCGGCACCGGCAGCGCCCCGGACCAGATGCTTCTCGACCGCCTGCCGCCGCTGGTCGAGGAGTTCGATCAGGCTCAGGAGACCCGGCTGATGGAGCAGCTTCAGGAGGGGGGTGTCATGGAGATGGAGCGGGTGCTGGAGATGGTGCAGCAGGGTCGGCTGTACCTGCTCGCCATCCCGGAGGACGGGTCGCAGCTTCACATCTACCGCAGCCACAACCCCGAGGTGCCGTACTTCACGGCCCGCAAGGACGTGACGGAAAGCCCGCTCGACGGTTCTCCGATGGAGCGCGTGACCCTGGAGGAAGTGCTTCCCCAGTTCCAGGCCCTCTCCGGGCTGGAGGTGCGGCGGGTCCCCGGCGAGCACGCGGAAAAGCTCGTCCGCGAGTACGGCGGCCTCGCCGGGCTGGCCCGGTACTGAGGAGGACCCCATGATCAAGTGTGTCCTCGTGCCCACCGACTTCTCCGACCGTGCCGGGCGCGCCGCCGCGTGGGCCCGCGAAACCTTTCCGGACGCCGAGGTGCGGCTCCTGCACGTCGTCGATCCCCTGACCCTGCACGCCCCGTCCGCCGTCGCGCCGGGTGGGGGGTACGCCCTGAGCGGAGATGGGCTGGACCTCCAGCGCGACTTCGAGGTCGAGGTGCGGGAACGCCTGAGGCGCCTCGGTGGCGGCGAACTCGTGGTGGGTCAGCCCGTGGACGAAATTCTGCGGTACGTGCAGGCAGGTCCCTTCGACCTGCTCGTCATTGGCGCCACCGGGCACGGCGACCCGGAGGGCTCGGGCCTGGGCGGGACCGCCGAACGCCTGACGCGGGAATCTCCGGTGCCGGTCGTCGTCGTGCACTGAGCCCGATTCGGCAGGGGGCGCGGTCCTCACCGGCGAAGCACCCTCCTGCCCGACCCATCAGCCGCGAGTCATTTCACTCGCGACGGCTGAAAAGACGGCGGACAGAGGATGCGCGCGTTGCGAACCGTTTGTCATTCTCCGACCGCTGACTGGAAGGAACGGCCATGCAAGATCTTTTTCCACCTCCGCACCTCACCGACGTGACAGGTCTGAGCGTGCAAGCTCTCCCCCCCCTCATTCGTGATCGGCGACCTTCCGGCAGACGCCGCCGAGGTGCGGCGCGGGCCACGCCGGGGGCGCCGGGCACGAGGGACACTGAATTCGGCTCCTTCCCCTGCGACCCGCTGGCCGTCACCGCGCATGACGGGCCACCTCTCCCTTCCGCCTCCCGGGGTGCCCGAACGGACGGTGTGGGGCCCAGTGGCCTCCACAAATCCATCCTGCTGGTGGACGACCAGCCTCTCGACGTGGAACTCGCCCTGCTGGCCCTCTCACAGCGGGACCTCGAGGAGTGTGTGGTCGTCGCGGAAGACGGTCTGGAGGCCATGAACTACCTGCGGCGGGCGGGATCGGCCTGGCCGCGCGTGGTCTTGCTCGACTTGAATATGCCGGGCCTGGGCGGCGACCGGGTGCTGGAGGAGATCCGGGGCAACCCGTCCTGGCAGGACATCCGGGTCGTCATCCTGACGACGAGCAGCGAGGAACGCGACCGGCGTGCGTGCGTGCGTGCGGACCGTTTCCTCGTCAAGCCGCTTACGCACCTGCTTTTCCTGGGGCTGGTGGACGAGCTGATCAATGACGGGCTGCTGCCGCGCCCGGGCGGGGCCTGCTCGTGACGGGCCCCGGCCCCCGGCGCCTCACGTGGGGTCCCCGGACATGACGCGGCCGATGAGCCCGGTCGCCCCCCGAAGCTCCCCCAGGCCCCCTCCCTGGCACGCGGCAGCATCGGAAGACGTGTTCGCGCGTCTGGAAACCGCCCCGGAGGGCCTGGGCGACGCCGAGGCCGCCCGGCGTCTGGAACGCTACGGGCGCAACGCCCTGCCCGCGCGCGAGCCGCCGAGCGTGTGGCGCATCCTGCTGCGCCAGCTTCTTAATCCCCTGATCTATATCCTGATCGCGGCGGCCCTGCTCGCGCTCGCCACCGGGGACCTCACCGACGCCGCGTTCGTCCTCATCGTGATCGGGATCAACGCGGGCCTGGGCACCTATCAGGAATACGGCGCCGAGCGCAACGCCGCCGCCCTGCAAAACCTCGTGCGGGTCCGGGCCCGCGTGCTGCGCGGCGGGCGCGAGCGCGACCTCGACGGCGAGGACCTCGTGCCGGGCGACGTGGTGCGACTGGAAAGCGGCGACCGGGTGCCCGCCGACCTGCGCCTCGTGGGGGTACGCGAACTCGCCGTGGACGAGGCGACCCTCACGGGCGAGTCCGAGGCGGTGCGCAAACACGCGGGGGCACTGGAACCCGACCTGCCCCTTGGGGACCGGCTCAACCTCGCCTTCGCGGGCACGGCGGTGCAGAGCGGGCGCGCAACCGGGGTCGTCGTGGAGACGGGGCTCCGGACCGAACTCGGGCGGATCGCCGAGCACGTCTCGGGCGGGGCAGAGACCAAGCCGCCCCTGCTGGTGCGGATCGACCGATTCGCCCACCAGATCAGCGTGGTCGTCCTCGCGGCGGCGGCGCTCCTGGTCGCCATCGCCGTCGCGCAGGGCACGCCCTTCGCGGAGGTGTTCTACCTCGCGGTGGCCCTCGCCGTGAGCGCGATTCCCGAGGGCCTCCCGGTGGCCCTGACGGTCGTGCTCTCGGTCGCCACGACGCGGATGCTGCGCCGCCAGGTCATCGTCCGGCGCCTCACCGCCGTCGAGAGCCTGGGCAGCAGCACCGTGATCGCCTCCGACAAGACGGGGACACTGACCGTCAACCGGCAGACCGCGCAGACGGTCGTGCTGCCCACGGGCGCCCGCTACACCACGCGCGGCGACGGCGACCTCGGCGCGGAAGACCCCCGGCTGCGGCGGGTGGCCCGCGCCTTCGTGCTTGCCAACGAGGGCCGCCTGGAGCAGGTGGACGGCGAGACCCAGCGCGGTGGGGACGCGGTGGACGTGGCCTTGCTGGAGCTGGGGCGCCACCTCGGCGTGCCCCCGGAGCTGCGCGGGCAAGTCGAGCCCCTGGGCGACATTCCCTACGAGTCCGAGCGCGGGTACGCGGCCACCTTCTACCAGGATGAGCAGGGCCGGGCGCGGGTGGCGGTCAAGGGTGGGGCGGGCCGGGTGCTGCCCTTTTGCGACCGGGCGCTGGGGCAGAAGGGGGAGGACAGGGCCGACGTGGACGCCCTCACCCGGCTGGAGGAGGGCCTGGCGGGCGAGGGCTACCGGGTGCTGGCGATGGCGGACGGGGAAATGCCGGACACGGACGGTCCCTTTGACGAGGCGCACCTTCCCCCACTGTGCCTGCTGGGCTTCGTGGGCCTCATCGACCCGCTGCGGCCCTCCTCGGTGGAGGCGGTTCGCACCGCACGACGGGCCGGGATGCGCGTGGCGATGGTGACTGGGGACCACCCCGCCACCGCCCTTGCCATCGCGCGGGAGGCGGGCATCGCGGACGAGGGGGAACGCCCGGTCACAGGCCGGGACCTGGCAACGCTTGGTGACGCAGAACTGCGGGAGGCCGTGGGGGGCACGAACGTCTTCGCCCGGGTCGAGCCGCTGCAAAAGCTGCGGATCGTGGAGGCCCTCGCCGCGAACGGGCAGTACGTGACCGTGACGGGGGACGGGGTGAACGACGCTCCGGCCCTCAAGCGCGCGCATGTCGGCGTGGCGATGGGGTCGGGCACCGACGTGGCGAAGGAGGCGTCGGACCTGATCGTCACCGACGACAACTTCGCCTCCATCGTGGCGGGGGTCGAGGAGGGGCGCACCGCCTACGCGAACGTCCGCAAGGTCGTGTACTTCCTGGTCTCCAGCGGCGTGGCCGAGGTGCTGCTGTTTCTCACGGCGGTGGCGCTGGGCTTTCCCATTCCGCTGACCGCCGTGCAGATCCTGTGGCTGAACATCGTCACGAACGGCTTCCAGCACATCGGTCTCTCGCTGGAGCCCGGCGAGCGCGGGCAGATGACGCGTCCCCCGCGCCGCCCGGGCGAGGGCATCTTCGACCGCCTGATGGTCTCGCAACTCCTGCTCTCGGGGATGGTGATGGCCGCGCTGGTGTTCGTCACCTTCACGCTGACGTTGCAGGCGGGCGCGAGCGAGTTCGCCGCGCGCAACGTGGCCCTCTTGCTGATGGTGCTGCTCCAGAACTTCCACGCCCTCAACGCCCGCTCGGAAACGGAAAGCACCTTCCGCCTGCCTTTCGCGCGCAGCCGGGTGCTGCTCCTCGCCATCGTGGGCGCGCAGCTCGTGCACCTCGCCGCCACCCAGATCCCTCTGATGCAGCGGGTGTTGGGCCTGGAGCCCGTGCCCTTTGCCCAGTGGCTGCCACTCCTGCTCCTCGCCGCCCTCGTCGTCGTGGCGATGGAGATTTTCAAGTGGTTCTGGCGGCGTGGTGAACGTGGCCGTGCCGCCCCCCAAGGAGACCCCGCATGAGTCAGAGTCAGTTGCCCCGCCGGGCCCAGCCTGCTCGCCAGGGCCCCCTCAGCCGCACCACCATCGGCGTGCTGTGGACGGTGCTGTACGCCCTGATCGCCCTGTCGCCGCTGCTCACCATCCTGATCGGGCCTGAGCCCGTGGGCCGCGACTTCTGGACCGAGTTCAGCGTGGCGCTGGGCTTTGTCGGGATGAGCGTGATGTGCCTGCAATTTCTGATCACCGCCCGCTTCCGGCGCATCACCGCGCCCTACGGCATCGACATGCTGCTTCAGTTCCACCGCCAGATTTCCTTCGTGGCCTTCGCCCTCGTGCTGGCCCACCCCCTGATCCTGTTCGTGACCCGGCCCGAGACGCTGGCCCTGCTCAATCCGGTGGAGGCGCCGTGGCGGGCTCGCTTCGCGGTGCTCTCGGTCCTCGCTCTGGTCGCCCTGGTCGTGACGAGCGTGTGGCGGGTCAACCTCAAGCTCGGGTACGAGACGTGGCGGATCGTGCACGGCCTGCTCTCGGTGCTGGTGATCGGGCTCGCGCTCGCGCACATGGTGGGGGTGGGCCACTACCTCGGCACCCCCTGGAAGGCGGCGCTGTGGACCGCGATGGGGGTGGGCGTGGCGCTGCTGGTGCTGTACGTGCGGGTGCTCAAGCCTTTCCTCCTGCGTACCCGCCCCTACCGGGTCAGCGGCGTGCGCGAGGAACGCGGCGACAGCTACACCCTCAGCCTGACCCCCGAGGGGCACCGCGGGCTGCGCTTCCGCCCCGGGCAGTTCGCCTGGATTCGGGTGGGAGAATCGCCCCTGAGCGTGCGCGAGAACCCCTTCTCCTTCTCCGGCTCCGCCGAGGAGCGCGGGGAGGTCCACTTCACCATCAAGGCCCTCGGGGACTTCACCCGCACGGTGAAGGATGTGCCGGTCGGCACCCGCGCCTACGTGGACGGGCCCTACGGGGTCTTCACGCCGGACTACCTGCACCGCGACCAGGGCTTCGTCCTCATCGCGGGCGGGGTGGGCATCACGCCCATGATCAGCATCCTGCGGACCCTGGCCGACCGGGGGGACGAGCGCCCGGTGTTGCTGCTCTACGCGAGCAAAGCCTGGGACGGGGTGACCTTCCGGGAGGAACTGGACAAACTCCAGTCCCGGCTGAACCTGCGGGTGGTGCACGTCCTGAACGAGGCGCCGGAGGGCTGGACCGGGGAGACGGGCTTCGTGAACCGGGACCTCCTCGAAAAGTATCTCCCCGACGACCGCCGCACCCGCGAGTACTTCCTGTGCGGGCCGCCGCCCATGATGGACGCCGTCACCGAAGTCCTCTCCGACCTCGGCGTGCCCCTGACCCACGTTCACGCCGAGCAGTTCAACCTCGTGTAGGGAGGTCCCATGCGTTACCTGAACATGATCCGCGCCGTGATCGCCATGACGGTCCTTTTTACCCTCGCGTCCGCGCTCTTCGGGCTGCTGCGCGCGGGGGTCCTGTGAGGTGAGCGTCTCGATCCGGCGCGTGCTCGTCATGATGGACTTCTCCCCGGCGGCGCGGCACGCGCACCGCTTCGTGCGGCGGCAGTTTCCGGAGGCGCAGCTCGACCTCCTCCACGTCGTGCCGGTCGGCGCGCTCGCGGAGGCGCCTCCCCGCCCCCCGGCCTACCTGGGCCGCCGCACCGTCACACAGGCAGCGCTCGAACACGAGCGGGTCCGGAAAGCCGCCGCTCACCTCGGGATCCTCGGCGGCGGCCTCCTCGCGGAGGGGAATCCAGCAGAGGTCGCCCTCACGTACGCAGAAAGCGGCACGTACGACCTTCTCGCCCTGGGCACGGCGGCCAGGGGTCGGCTCGGACGCCTGATGTTCGGCTCGGTCGCGGGGCGGGTCGTGCGCGACTCCCCGGTGCCGGTCCTGACCGCGCGCGGGAACGGCCTGCGCCTGCGACGGGTGAGGCGGGTGCTCGTTCCGACTGACTTCTCCCCGCACGCGGCGCGGGCCCTGGAGCTTGTCCGGACGGCGTGGCCGAGCGCCGATGTGCGGCTGCTGCACGCCGTGGACATCGCGTCCCCGGAAATGCTCGCGCCCGGGCCGTCTGCCGCCGCCGGCCTCGGCCCCCTGGGAGAGAGTGAACGGGCCTGGCGGGAGGAAGCGCAGGGCCGCCTCCGGGAACTCGGCGACGGCGAGGTCGTGACTGGGCCGCCCACGCCCTGCATCCTCACGGTGCTGGAGGCCGGGAGCTTCGATCTCGTCGCCCTGGGGACGGCGGGACGGCGCGGCGTGGAGGGCCTGCTTTTCGGTTCCGTCGCGCGCGGGGTGGTGCGCGAGTCGCCTGTCCCGGTGCTGACGGTGCGCGTGCCCGGGGGGGGTTCGGGGTGAAGGGGAGTCCGTCGCTTCCGCGGGCCTCGCCTGGCCCGGAGCCCGCACCCCCCTTCCCAGACGCGGGCGACCGGCCCGAGCCGCTGCTCTGCTGCCTCTGAAAGGAGTCTCCCGTGGACAACCCCCAACTTCCCGTTGACCTGTGGCGCTGGCTGCTCGCGCTCGTCCCTATCGCCGTGCTGCTGCTGCTCCTCGTCTTCGCCCGCTGGAAGGCCGCCGAGGCCGGACCGATCGGCATGTTCGTGGCGGCGCTGATCGCCCTGCTCGCCTTTCAGACGCCGCTCTCCACGCTCGCCGTCGCGGGCGGCAAGGGCGTGTGGGACGCCATCTTCATCCTGTATGTGATCTGGCCCGCCCTGCTGCTGTACCTGGTGTCCAAGCGGGCGGGCGCGTTCGACGCTCTGCGGCAGAGCATCTCGGCCTTTTCCAGAAACGAACTCTTCCTGGTGCTGGCCTTCGGCTGGATCTTCGCGTCCTTTCTCCAGGGCATCGCGGGCTTCGGGGCGCCCATCGCGGTCGTAGCACCCCTGCTCCTCGCGCTGGGCGTGAGGCCGGTGTACGCGGTCGCCATCCCCCTGATCGGGCACGCCTGGGCGAACATGTTCGGCACGCTGGGGGTGAGCTGGCTCGCCACGGGGCGGGTGGTGGACCTCCAGAACCCGGACGCCACCGCCTTCCAGACCGCCCTGCTGCTGTGGATTCCCAACCTGCTCGCGGGCTTCCTGATCGCCTGGCTGTACGGGAAGGGCCCCGCCGTGCGGCACGCCTGGCCGCTCGTCTTGATCGTGAGCCTGATTCAGGGCGGCGGGCAGCTCGCGCTGTCGCAGTGGAACCCGGTGCTGGCGAACTTCATCCCCGCCACGCTCGCCGTCGTGGCCCTGTACCCCCTGTCGCGCTGGAAACGCTACGCGGAGGAGCCCCAGGGAATCGAGGACCGCCCCGCCATGAGCGGCGACCGCGGAGGGCGGGAGGAGCGCGAGCCCCTGATGGGCCTGGGCATGGCCCTCGTGCCGTACATCGTGCTCACCGTCCTGACGGTCGTGGCGCTGGTGATCCCGGCGGTCGAGGCATTCCTGTCGCGGCTGGAGGTCGGCCTGCCCTTTCCGGAGGCAGGGACGGGCCTCGGCGTGACCAACGAGGCGCAGCGGCCCTACTCGCCCTTCGCGCCATTCACCCATCCCGGCACCTTCTTGCTGATCTCGTCCCTGGTCGCGTGGCTGGTCTACCGGGCGCGCGGCTACTACGCGGCGTGGGCGCGGCGCGAGCGGCAGCCGGGCTTCTGGGCGGAGATGCAGGACAACGCCGTGCCCGCCTCGCTGAGCGTCGTGACCTTCCTCGTGGCGAGCCAGATTCTGGCGCACTCCGGCCAGACGCAGGTGCTCGCGCTCGGCATCTCGGAGGTCGCCCCCGCCGCCGTGTACGCCGCGCTCGCGGCGGTAATCGGCATCCTCGGGGCCTTCATGACGTCGAGCAACACCGCCTCGAACATCCTGTTCGCCCCCCTGCACGACACGGTGGCCGCGTCGGAGCCCGGCCTCACCCAGTCCAGCGTGATCGCCGCGCAGAGCGTGGGGGGAGCCACCGGCAACGCCATCGCCCCGGCCAACATCGTGCTGGGTACGGGCACCACCGGCGCGAACGGCAAGGAGGGCGAGGTGCTGCGCAAGACGCTGCCCTTCACCGGCCTCGTCGCGCTGCTCGCGGGCGCCGCCGCCGTCTTCCTGCGCACCCAGGGGGGTGAGGAATGAACCGCACGACCATTCTGCTGCTCGCGCTGCTGCTCCTGCTGCTCGCGTACCCCGCCGCCAGCCTCGGCACTGAGGGCGGCACTCCCTGGCTGACCGGGGCGGCCCTCGCGCTGCTCGCCCTGGGTGGGGTGATTCCGCCGCTCCTGCGCTTCACCGCGCGGGACGACCAAGACGAACAGAAGGAGGACGCATGACTTCCCCGAACGGACCCCGCACCGGGCGCCCCCCCACCCTGGCGAACCGCGGCGTGGTCGCCACCTCCCACCACCTCGCCAGCGCCGCCGGGCTGCGCGCCCTGACGCGCGGCGGCAGCGCCGCGGACGCCGCCATCGCCGCGAACGCCGTGCTGTGCGTCGTCTACCCGCATATGGCGGGGCTCGGCGGGGACGGGTTCTGGCTGATCCACGACCCCCGGCGCGGCGGCGTGCAGGCCCTCAACGCCAGCGGCCCCGCCGCCCGGCTCGCCACCCGCGACTATTACCGCGAGCGCGGGCACCACGACCAGATTCCCGCGCGCGGCCCCCTCGCGGCCCTCACCGTGCCGGGCGCCGTGGACGGCTGGCGGCAGGTCCACGAACGGCACGGGCAGCTCGAATGGCGCGACCTGTTCGGGGACGCCATCCACCTCGCCCGGGAAGGCGCTCCCGTGGGGCGCTCCCTCGCCGACTGGCTGGTGCAGGACCGCGAGTTGCTGCGTGAGCACCGCCGGGCCGGAGAGATCTTCCTCCCGATCGGGCAACCCGCGCGCTCCGGCGAGCGTCTGGTGCAGCCGGACCTCGCCCGGAGCCTGGACCTCCTCGCGTCGGGCGGCGCGGAGGCGTTCTACCGGGGCGAACTCGCCGAGCGCCTCTGTGCCGGGCTGGAGGACTCCCCGCTGCGCCCGGGGGACCTCGCGCAGTTTCAGGCCGAGTGGGTCGAGCCCATCTCCACCACTTACCGGGGCAAGACGGTGTACCAGTTGCCCCCCAACACCCAGGGCTTCGCGGCCCTGCAACTGTTGAACCTGATCGAGGGCTACGACGTGCGGGCCTGGGGCGACGGGACTGCCGACTACTACCACTTCATGGCGGAGGCGGTCAAAGTTGCCTTCGCCGACCGCGACACGTGGCTCAGCGACCCGAACTTCGTGGACATCCCGCTGGAAAAGCTCCTGTCCAGGACCTACGCCGACGAGCGCCGGGCCCTGATCCGTCCCGACCGCGCCCTGGAGATGTCGCAGGTGGAAAGTGGGCACGCCTATCCGCACCCGGCGCCGCGCCGCTCGCCGGAGGGGGACACCTGTTACCTCTGCGCGGTGGACTCTTCGGGGCTGGCCGTCTCGCTGATCCAGTCGGTCTACCACGACTTCGGCAGCCTGGTGGTGGGGGAGGGCACCGGCATCCTGCTGCAAAACCGGGGCTCGTTCTTCTCGCTGGACGACCACCACCCCAACCGACTGGAGCCGGGCAAGCGGACCTTCCACACCCTGATTCCCGCGATGCTCTTTGACGGCGAGACCTTCGAGCTGGCCTTCGGGACGATGGGCGGGGAGGGGCAACCGCAGACGCAGGCGGCGATGCTCACCCGGATGCTCGACTTCGGGTACGACGTGCAGCAGGCCATCGAGGCGCCGAGGTGGCTGATGGGCCGCACCTGGGGCACCGCCAACCAGGACCTCTCCTTGGAGGGCCGCATCTCCGACGGGGTGGCGCGCGAACTCCTGCGGCGCGGGCAGCCGGTGAACGTCCTGACCGACTGGAACGACAACATGGGCCATGCCCAAGCGATCCGCCGCTCCCCGCACGGCTTTCTGGAGGGCGGCGCCGACCCGCGCGGCGACGGAGCCGCGCTGGGGTACTGAGGAGAGACGAGATGAGCAAGCAGAGATTCCGTGAAATCTACGCCCCGACCGAGGACGGCGGGGTGCAGTTCGCCGCCAGCGCCGACCGCTGGCACCTCTATGAGGACTACGTGCATCTGGCGCCGCACCACAGAGAAGGCGAGTTGCTGAGATTCGAGGCCAACCTGATGCCCTTCGTAGACAACCCCGACCGCCAGGCCCTGGTCATCATCGACATGCAGAACGACTTCTGCTCGCCGGGCGGCTGGACCGACGCCTCGGGGCTGGACTACCGGCGCTGCCGACAGGCCATTCCCGGCGTGATCCGCGCTCTGGAGGTCGCCCGGCAGCGCGAGATGTGGGTGATCTGGGTGTACTGGCACAACCGCCCGGACCTGCGCAATCTCGGCGCGCCCACCCTCTACTCCTTCAAGCACAGCCTGGAGCAGCGCGGCATCGGGCAGGAGCTGGAACGCGGCCCCGTGCTGACGGCGGACTCGTGGGGCGCGCGGATGGTAGACGAGCTGCTGCCCCTGATGCGCGAGGACGACATCCACGTCGAGAAAGTCCGCATGAACGGCTTTTTCGGCACGCATCTGGATCAGGTGCTGCGGACCCAGGGGATCGAGACGCTCTTCTTCGCGGGGGTCAACATCGACCAGTGCGTGACTTCCACGATGGAAGAGGCGTATTTCCGCGACTACAACGCGGTGCTGCTCGAAGACGCCTGCGCGACCTCCAGCCCCGACTACTGCTACGACGCGGTGGTCTTCAACGCGCGCAACTGCTGGGGCTTCTCGATGACGACCGAACAGCTCGCGGGCGCGCGGCCCTTCCGGGGAGGTGAAACTTGACCCGGGTCCTGGTGCTGATGGACTTCTCCGCCGCCGCGCTGGGCGCCTTGCGGGTGGCGCGGACCGCCTTTCCGGAGGCCGCGCCCACCGTGCTGCACGTGGTGCCCACGCTGCCGGTGGGCCGCCCGCCCGGGACACCTGCCGCGCCGGACCCGGACGCCGACCCCGAGTGGTACGTGCCGGAGGACGAACAGCTCGCGGCGCTGGGGGGCGGCGAGATTGCGGTGGGGCAGCCCGCCGGAGAGGCCCTGGGGCGGGCGTGGGCGCGCCAGTGCGATGTGATCGCGCTGGGCACTGCCGGGCGGCGCGGCCTCTCGCGGCTGCTGCTGGGGTCGGTCGCCGAACAGGTGATCCGCGAGTCGCCCGTGCCGGTGCTCAGCGTCCATTCCCCCGACGCGCAGGACCACCTGCCGCTGCCGGTGGCCTCGCGGCGGCGCTGGCTGCGGGCCCTGCACGACCTCGCGCAGGAGGAACCCCTGGCCGCCCCCCGCGTGCTGGTGTTGATGGACTTCTCGGATAGTGCCCGGCAGGCCCTCGATTTCGTGCGGACGCACCTGCCGGGGGCGCAGGTCGAGCTGCTGCACGTGGTCGATGCCGCCTCCCCCACGGTTCCTTTCGCGCTGACCGGTGCTCAGGACCCTCCGCTGCGCGGTGTGGACAGCGAGCTTTTGGCCGAGCGCAACGCCCTGTGGGAGCGCGAGGCCCGCGCCCGGCTGGCCGAGTTGGGCGGCGGCGAGGTGGTGCGCGGCGAGCCTGCCCGGACCGCGCTGGACCGGGCCGCGAGCGGCGAGTACGACCTGTTGGCTGTCGGCACCTCGGGCAAGGCGCCGATCTCGCGCCTGATGTTGGGCTCGGTGGCGCTTCGAATCGTCCGCGAGTCGCCCATCCCGGTGCTCACGGCCCGGTCCACCGGGTGAAGCGCCTCACCCCTCATTCTCCCTGGAGGACCCATGATCACCTCTCAAGACCTTGACCGTATCCAGAGGTGGCCCGCCGACGAACCCCCCCGGCTCGCAGGGACCGACGTCGACCGGGGCGCGACCCCCAGCCCCGGCGCGGTGGTCCTTTCCCGACTCCTCCCGGGGGGTGCGGCGTGACCCGGGTCCTCGTGCTGATGGACTTCTCCCCGGCGGCACTTGCCGCCTTGGGGGCCGCCCGCGACACATTCCCGGACGCCACACCGACCGTGCTGCATGTGGTGGCCCCGGACACGGACCCCCATCCCGGAGGGTACGCGCGGGAGCACGGGCAGCTCGGGGCGCTCGGCGGCGGCGTGGTCGCGGTGGGTCGGCCCGCCGAGGAGGCGCTGAGGCGCGCGGGAACGGGCGAGTACGACCTGATCGTGATGGGGACCGCCGGGCGGCGGGGGGTGGGACGGCTGCTGCTGGGGTCGGTCGCCGAGCGACTGCTCCGGGAGTCACCCGTGCCGGTGTTCAGCGTGCGTTCGCCGGAAGGCGCCGACCACCGGCCCCTGGGCGACGGGACGTGGCCGCACGCCGCGCGGGCGGTGCGGGAGGGGGAGCGCCCATCCCTGCGCCGCGTGCTCGTCCTGATGGACTTCTCCCCGAGCGCACACCGGGCCCTGAGCTTCGTCCGCGCCCACCTGCCCGGCACGGAGGTGAAGCTGCTGCACGTGGTCGAGCCGTCCGCACTCGACGCGCCCTTTCCGCTGCCGACCCTGAGTGACCCCCCCCTGCGCGGCGCGAGCGCCCGCCTGCTCGCCGAGCGCAACAGCGTGTGGGAGCGGGAGGCGCGGCGGCGCCTGGACGAACTGGGCGGCGGCGAGGTCGTGGGCGGCAACCCGGCCCAGGTCGCGTTGGACCGCGCGGCGGGGGGCGGGTACGATCTCGTGGCCGTCGGCACCGCCGGGCGCGGCGGGCTCTCGCGGCTGGTCGTCGGGTCGGTCGCGCTGCGGCTCGTGCGCGAGTCCCCGGTCCCGGTGCTGACGGCCCGGGACGTGACGCCCACCGGAGCGGTGCCGTGACCTGTCCGAGACGGCCCAGGGCGTTCGCGCGGCCCGGGAACGAAGGCGCCTGGGCCGCACGGAACCCCGCCCGGTCCGTGTGGACGGAGGTGGGCGGCATCCGCACTCACGCGCTCGTGATGGGCGCGGGGCCACCCCTCGTTCTGGTGCCCGGGCTGGCCTGCGCGCATTTCTATTTTCACGAACTCCAGACCCGTCTGGCCGGGCACTTCCAGGTGTGGGCCTACGACCCGCCCGGGCACGGGTACTCGCGGGCGCCTGCGGGCACCTTCCTGACGCTGGAGAGTCTCGCCGACCACCTCGCGGCGTGGTTGCGGGCGAACGGCCTCCGCGGTGTGCCCCTGCTCGGACACTCGCTCGGCGGGGACGTGCTGCTGCACCTCGCGGCACGCTGGCCTGGAGGCGCGGGCTGCCTGGTGCTGTGCGCGCCGGGTTCCCGGCCCGGAACTCCGGGCGCCCCCGGCCAACTCCTGCGGCTCGTGGCGGAGGGACGTCAGGTGCGCGCCCGCTTCCTCGTTCGCCTGGCGCGGTCGTACCTCCACGCGGGACCGCGCCGGGCGTGGGGCCTGTTGACCCATCTGCGCCAGGCCGACCCGCGCGAGGTGGCTCCCCGGGTGCGCGCGTCCGTCATGATTCTGGAGGGGACGGCAGATGACATCGTCCGCTCGCGGGCCCTGAGGGTGATGCAAGACCACCTGCCCCGCGCCCGCCTCGTGCGGGTGCCGGGGGCCACGCACGCCCTGATCGACGGGCAGGCGGGGAACGTCGCCCGTCTCGTCCGGGCGTTCGTCCGTCAGACCGCCGCTTCCCGGCGCTGAAGTCTTGGAGGTTGACATGTTCCCCACGCTGATCTGCTCGGCGCCGTCCCAGTTCGGCCCTCTCGCGGGGTGGCCGGTTCCCCCCCTCCCCGCGCTGTGGAGGGCCGGACGGAACCCGTCTGGTCCGGTCTCAACTCGGCGCCTTCATTTGAGAATGCCTTTTTTGCCCTCTGCTCGCTCCTCGCGCCGGACGTGGGCGCGCGTGGGCCCGGGACGCCGGGCATGACGGCGCTGCCCCTCGAACACTACGGCGTCATCGGCGACCTGCACACCGCCGCGCTGGTGGGTGCGGACGGCTCGCTGGACTGGCTGTGCTTTCCGCACTTCGACTCGCCCTCGGTCTTCGCGGCCATCCTCGGCCCGGGGGTGGGCGGGCACTTCCGGCTGCGCCCGGAAGCAGAGCTGCCCTCCCGGCAGATGTACCTGCCGGACAGCAACGTGCTGGTGACCCGCTTTCAGGGGGCAGGAGGCTGGGCGGAGGTCACCGACTTCATGCCGCTGCCGGGGCCGGGGCCGCACAGCCCGGCGGTCGTCCGGCGGGTGCGGGTGCTGGGCGGGGAGGTCGCGTGGCATGCCGAGTGCCGCCCGGCCTTCGACTACGCCCGCGCCGCGCACGAGGCCCTGCCGGAGGGGGAGGCCGTGGTCTTCCGCTCCCCCGCCCTGTCGCTGCGGCTGAGCGCGAGCGTGCCGCTAGGGGTGCAGGGCGGCGCGGCCTGCGCCCGCTTCACCCTGCGGGCGGGCGAGGAGGCGCACTTCGTGCTTCAGGATGCGGGAGCACCTGCCCTGAGCGACCTGGGGGAGCTGGAACGAGGGACGCTGCGCTTCTGGCGCGGCTGGCTCGCGCAGTGCACCTACCAGGGTCGCTGGCGCGAGACGGTCCACCGCTCGGCGCTGACCCTCAAGCTGCTGACCTTTCTGCCGACCGGGGCCATCGTGGCCGCGCCCACGACCTCGCTGCCCGAGTGGATCGGGGGTGGGCGCAACTGGGACTACCGCTACACCTGGCTGCGCGACGCGGCCTTCACGGTGTACGCCCTGATGCGGCTGGGCTTTCACGCCGAGGCGAACGCTTTTGTCACCTTTATCGAGGAGCGCTCGCGCGAGACGAGTCCGGACGGCAGCCTGCGGGTGATGTACCGCGTAGGCGGCGGCACCGACATCCCAGAAGAGGAGCTGGGGCACCTGCCGGGCTACCGGGACTCCCGGCCCGTGCGGGTAGGGAACGCGGCCTACACGCAGTTCCAGCTCGACGTGTACGGCGAACTGCTCGACGCGATCTACCTGCACAACAAGCACGGCGAGCCGGTCTCGCAGGACGTGTGGGTGACGGTCACCCGGATGCTCGACTGGCTGCTGGACCACTGGCAGGATGACGACGACGGCATCTGGGAGGTGCGCGGCGGGCAGCGGCCTTTCGTGCTGTCCAAGGTGATGTGCTGGGTGGCCTTTGACCGGGGACTCAGGATCGCCGCCCAGCGCGGCTTGCCTGCCCCGGTGGAACGCTGGCGGGCCGCGCGGGACGCGGTCTACCAGGAGGTGATGGAGCGGGGTCCCGTGGGGGAGGGCGGGGCCTTTGCCCAGTTCTACGGCGCGGACGAACTCGACGGGGCCAACCTGCTGCTCCCGCTGGTCAAGTTCGTGGGACCACGCGACCCCCGGATGCTCGCCACCCTGGACCGCACGCTGGAGAGCCTCGCGGTGGGGCCGCTGGTGTACCGCTACCGCCCCGAGCACGCCGCCAGCGACGGCGTGGGGGGCGAAGAGGGGGCCTTCTTGCCGTGCTCCTTCTGGCTGGCCGAGGGGCTGGCCCGCGCCGGACGGCTCGAGGAGGCCCGCACGCTGTTCGAGGGGGCACTGACCTTCGCCACGCCGCTGGGCCTGCTCTCCGAGGAGGTCGGTCCCGAGGGGCAGGCGCTGGGCAACTTCCCGCAGGCGCTCTCGCACCTCGCGCTGATCTCCGCCGCCGTCCACCTCGACCGGGCGCTGGGTGCGGGGACCCCGGGCTGATCCCGCGCGCCGGAGGGGAAGGGGGCGGGCGGGTGCCCTCAGCGCCCCAGCAGCCAGGTGGCGACGCCGAAATACACCAGCACCCCGCTGATGTCCGCCAGCGACGTGACCAGCGGGCCGCTCGCGGTGGCGGGGTCGAGCCTCAGCCGCTGGAGCAGGAAGGGGAGGCTCAGCCCGATCACGCTGCCCAGGATCACCACGGCGACCATCGTGAGGGCCGCGATCAGGGCGACCTCGGGGCCGCCGCGCCCCAGCCCCACCGCCCAGACGGCCAGGCCCATGGTGGCCCCCAGCAGCGCCGAGATGCCGACCTCGCGCAGCAGCAAGCGGCCCCAGTCCGCCGCCGTCACGTCCCCGGTCGCCAGGGCGCGCACCATCAGGGTGGAGGCCTGCGACCCCGCGTTGCCGCTCGACCCGATCAACAGCGGCAGAAAAAAGACCAGCGCCACCACCTCGGTGATCACGTCCTCGTAGCGGGCGATCACCGCGCCCGACAGCAGGTTCACGAACACCAGGACGACCAGCCAGCCGATGCGGCGGCGGTACAGGTCCAGGGGCCGGGTGGCCCCCACCCCGCCGGGCAGCGGCGTCACGGCCCCCGCAAGCTGGAAGTCCTCGGTGGTCTCGGCACGGGCCACGTCCAGCACGTCATCAAAGGTCACGGCGCCCAGCAGCACCCCGCCTGCGTCCACGACGGGCAGGGCCGGGAGGCCGTGGCGCTCCATCACCCGCACGGCCTCCTCGCGGTCGTCCCCCGCCCGCAGGGCCACGAAGCGCCCGTCCATGATCTCCGCGACCCGCGCCCCCGGCTGCGCGAGCACGAAGCGGGTGAGGCTCAGGGCGTCGAGCAGCTTCCAGGCCCCGTCCACGACGTAGAGGTCCCCCAGGGCCGCCTCCTCGACCCCTGGCCCGCGCTCACGGACGTGCGCCAGGGCCTGCGCCACCGTCCATTCGGGACGCACCGCCAGGTAATGCGGGGTCATCAGGCGGCCCACGCTCTGCGGCGGGTAGCCCAGCAGCTGCCGCGCCTCGGCGAGGTCCTCCGGGGACAGCAGGTTGAGCAGCCGCTGGGTGACCCGCCCCGGCAGCTCCTCGAAGAGGTGGGTGCGGTCGTCGGGTTCAAGGTCCGCGAGCAGCCGCCGCGTCTCCTCGGCGGTGAGGTCACGCACCAGGGCGTCGCGCCCCGGGGACGGCAGCGCCGCGAAGGTGTCGGCGGCGAATTCCGGCGGCAGCAGCCGGAACAGGACTGCCCGCTCGGCAGCGGAGGCGGCCAGCAGCAGGTCCGCCACCTCGGGGGGGGAGGAGCGCAGCAGCTCGGCGAGGACGGCCTCCGCCCCGCGTTCACGCAGCGCGCTCAGCAGGGGTCCCCGGAGGCTGGGCATCCCCGAGAGGCTACCCGAAAGCCTTTCGGGGCAGGGCGAGGCAGGTAGGCCAGCGGGCGTGGCCCCTCCTCTCCTGCTGGCCGCCGAACGCGCCGGGCTGGGCCTCAAACGTGCCGCGTCCCGCCTGCTCCAGCGGGGTCCCGGCGGGGCCGCTCGGCGGACACGGCGACCACAAGCTCGCCCGCATCGAGACGTTGCTGAGCACCTACCCGGAGCTGAACTTCCTGCTGATCGGCGACAGTGGCGAGGAGGACCCCGAGCTGTACGCCCGCGTGGTGCGTGACCACCCCGGGCGGGTGCTGGCCGTCTACATCCGCGACGTGGTGCATACGCCCGGGGTCGACGCCCGGGTGTGCGACCTGCGGCGGGACCTGGAGCGGGCCGGGGTGCCGCTGGTCCTGTCGCCGGACAGCACCAGGCTGGCAAAGACGCCCTGGCCGCCGGGTGGCTCTCGCCTGCGGGTTTCCGGGCCGTGCCCGGGCAGGGAGACCGCTGAGGCTCCCTCCCTACGTGCTCCTTGCGGCCTTCAGCCTCTCCTCATCCAGACAGGAGAACGCGGGCACCGGGGGGATGGCCTCGCCCGTGCCCGGCGCGCCGAACCTGAGCGGGGGGGGAGGTTCAGCGGCCTTCAGGGAGCGTTGGGGGTCGGGCGTTTTCCTTGACCCCCACCCGCCCAGGGGCTACGGTCGGAACGACAACCGCGGTGGCCCGGTCCCCATAGACCGATCTGGAGGAGCCTGTCTGACCTGGGCTCCTCCTTTTTCGTGCCGCCCCGTGACACTCCTTCGTTCCCGACCCACTGCCAGGAGGCCGACCATGCTCACTCTGAACACCGTCAAGCAGTTGCAGGCCATGACCTCACGCCCCAGCGTGACCCTCACGCTGCCGACCCACCGCACCTCGCCCGACAACCAAAAGGACCCCATCCGACTCAAGAACCTGATGACCGAAGCGGTGGGCCGCCTGGAGGGTGAATTCGGCAAGCGTGAGACGCAGGCTCTCGTGGCGCGGATGCAGGACCTGGCCGTGGGCATCGACCACGAGCACAACCTCGACGGGCTGGTCCTGTTTGCCAGCGAGGGCTACGCGGGCGTGTTCAAGGTGCCCTACCGCCTGCCCGAGCGAGTCGCCATCGACGACAACTTCCTGACCCGCGACCTGGTCTTCGCCATGAACCGCACCCCGCTGTACTGGGTACTGCTGCTGAGCGAGGACCCCACCCGCCTGTACCTGGGTCGCAAGACTGACCTCAGCGAGGTGCGCGCGTACGGCTTCCCGATAGTTCACACCGGCCCCGGCGGCAAGACTGCGCTTCAGACGGAGGAAGGGGCCAACAACCCCAGCCGCGAACGGGACCGGGCGCTGGCCGCCTTTATGCGCGATGTGGACGCCGGGCTGGGAGAGGTCGTGAAGGCCGCCCCCTTCCCGGTCGCCCTGGTGGGCGTGAGCCGCAATCTCGCGCCGCTGAACGAGGTCGGCAAGAACCTCGCGCAGGTCGTCGCGCAGGTCGAGGGTGGTCACACCTACCTGAGCGAGCACGAGCTGGGTCAACTCGTCTGGCCGCAGGTTCGTGAGGCGCTGCGTGAACGCCGCCGGAGCATCTTCGGGGACATTGAACGGGCGGTGGGCCAGAACCGCTTCGTGACTGGTCTCAACGAATGCTGGCAGGCCGCGCAGGACGGCCGGGTGGAGACGATGGTGGTCGAGGAGGACCTGCACCATCCTGCGGAGGTCAGCGCGGACGGCCGCTCGCTCACCCTGCTGGAGACGGGCGCGGAGCCGGGCGAGCGGGCCTACGCCGACGCCGTGGACCAGATGATCGAACTCGTGATGGCCCGGGGCGGCCGGGTGGTCTTCGTGGAAGACGGCGAACTCGCCGCGCACAGCGGACTGGTGATGCTCACCCGCTACTGAGGGTCGGCGGGTCGGGACCCAACCTCGGCCCTGGCGTCTCCCGGTGCCTCCCCATCGACCAGGGCCTGCACATCCTCCTCGGGCACGGGTGGGCGCCCCCGCAGGAAAAACGCCTCGTACACGGCCTTGATGACAATCAGGAACGGCACGGTCAGAAAGGCGCCCACCAGCCCGAACACGCTGCCAAAGAGCAGCACGCCGACCGTCACCGACAGCGGGTGCATCTTGGCCGCCCCGCCCAGCAGGAAGGGGGCCAGCACGTAGCTCTCGATCTGCTGCACGACCAGCGAGAACAGGGCCACGTACAGGGCCCTTTGCGGGTCGTCCACCAGCGTAAAGACGATGGGCGGGATGATCGCCACGACCGGCCCGATGTTGGGCACGAGTTCTCCAAGGGCCGCCAGTACCCCGAACAGCAGCCAGTTCTCCACGCCGAGCAGGTACAGGCCGCCCGCCATCACGGTGCCCATGATCAGCATGATGAGCAGGGTGGCGCGGCCCCAGGCACCCATCTGGGTGAGCATCTGGGCCGTGGCCTGGCGCGCGGGGGCGCGCTGGGAGGCAGGAAGGGCCCCCAGCAGTCCCCGCAGGAGCGGTACGGGGTTCGCCAGGACAAACAGCAGCATGATCAGGGTGACCACCCCAGTCACGACACCGCTCAGCAGCGTTCCGGTGAGGCTCAGCAGGGTGCCTGCCGCTCCCGAGACCCACCCGGCGGCCCGCTGCCCCAGGACGGCGAGGGTGTCCTCGCGGGTGATGAATTCCAGGTTGGGGTAGCGTTCGGTCCAGCGCTCCAGCCTTCGTTCGAGTTGCGTCAGGTCGGTGGGGAGCTCCTGAAACAAGGTGGCGGCCTGGGCCACCAGGGGGGGCACGGCCAGCCAGCCCAGCCCCCCCAGGCCCGCCAGGCCCAGCACCACCGTGAGCGCGGCGGCGGGGCCGCGTGGTACACCTCGGCGCTCGAAGAAGCGCACCGCCGGATTCAAGGCCGCTGCCAGCAGCACGGCGAGCGTAACGGCGAGCAGTGGGGCCAGGACCTGCCGGAAAAACGAGAGGACCAGCAGCAGGGCCAGGACCGTCAGGGCGGCGGGCAGCAAGTTGACCACCTGCACGCGGGGGCGTTGAGGCCGGGGGGGCGGTTCAGTCACGGCGCAGGGTCTCTCCGGCAGGTCGAATGGGGGGCGAGGGGGAAAACCTGTGGTCAATCGCGTGATCCGGGCCCCTGGGGCACAGCAGTGGCCGCCTGCCGACTCGGCGATGCACCATCACCGTGCCTGGCATCAGGGTGATGAAGGTGGTGGGCATCGCCGGGGCGCCGTTCCCCTGCCAACGCAGGGGCATCACCACGATGCCCACGGAGGCACCGACGGCGAGTTCGCGCAGGCTCACTTCCCCCACGAACAGCGCCCACACCGCTGCGAGCAGCACGTTGAATGCCAGGTCTTGCATCCGGAGTCCCCTCTTGTGAAGCCACGCGCCGCGCACCGGTCCAGGGCTGTGAGGGCAGGTCTCGGGAGGTCCCCGTACCGGTAGGTCCGGAACGTCATGCGGTCGCCTGCGGGGAGCACGGACCGGACCTGGCGTCGGTGGGCCACCCCCCGGGTGTTCGCTCCAGGAAACCGAGGACAACAGCCTCGCACTCCTGTGGCCGGTCCGGAGTCAGCATATGCCCCACTTGGGCAAGCACCATGAGCCTCTCCTGGGGCCACAGGCGCGCGAACCTCCAGCCCTGCCCGTGGGGCCCAGCGATTTCGCTGACTTCCAGCAGCATGATCGCCGGGTGCTCGGCCCCGTTCTGGCAGAGTGGCGTCGATGAGCCCGACGTCATCCGTGAGCTGGTGCACGGCGAACTCCACCTCCTGCCGGGCGGCGCGCTGGGGGCCGACGATGAGGGCGCGGCACGGGTCTCCCAGGACGCGAGGTGAGATCCTGGCTAGGGGCGCGCCGGGGAAGACGAAGTCGCCCGGGCGCACCGACAGGCGGGTGATGCCGTCGTGGCGCACGGTGAGGCTCGCCAAAGCCCCCGGGTCAAGGGCCGGCAGGTAGCCGCCCCGCCGCGCCCGGACGACCTCGTTCGCGCCGCCGGGTTGCTCTGGCAGGTCTGGATCGAGCGCTGCTCACAGCGACATGCACAATGAAGGTGCCCAGGGCGACCAATTGGCTCCGGTGCCGCATGAAGTGCTGGAGCAACCGGGGTCCTCGCTGGCTGCTCGTCAGCGAGAGGACCACGGCAGGCCACGCAGGGGGGCGTCGAGACTCACGCGCCCGTCCACGTTCACGACCTCCTCAGCCAGCGCGGCAGCGGCCAGGGTCCCCAACGTCGGGATGAACCAGGAGCGGTCACGAACGCTCTCCGGAGAGGACCAGACGTTGCCTCATTCGGCCTCCCGCCCAAACTGGGTACGCCCGCCGAGCTGCCATTCCTCACGCCTCCGGGTCAGCGCCCAGCCGACGAATCCTCGACGATCTGGCCATAGTCGAGCAGGCCCAAGAGGGTGCTCCGGTCGCCTTGCAGGTCGAGGCGGATGGTGCGCGCCAGCGTTCCGCCGAAGACCCGCAACTGCTCCTCCGGCGGCAGGGTGCCGACCACCCCGATGTCCTGGTCGCCGATCCCGGGCGAGTCGATGAAGCTCGTGACCAGCCCCGACTGCAACGTGTCGTAGGAGTACGCCTGGAACGGCTGGCTCGGCGGATTGTTCAGCACCAGGCCTCCCCCGTTGAGCGGCTGGTAGTCGCCGCGGATGCTGTTTCCCACGAAGCCGTACAGCCCCTCGGCGCCCCGCGCGCGCAGATCCCGAACGGGGGCGAACTTGCCGATGTGGCTGCTGAAAAACAGGTAATACCGCCCGTCCCGGAAGACGTAGTGGGGCCGCTCCAGCTCCTGGTTGACGCAGGTGGCGGTGAGCAGCGGGGCGAGCAGGGTCCACGAGTTCAGGTTCTCGCCGTCGGCGACGGCCAGCCCGACCGCGCCGTTGTACCAGGGCGCCTCCGGGGACAGCTCGCCCAGCCCCGCCCGGAAGCCGGGGTCGCCCAGGTCCTCCGGCCCGCAGCGCTGCTGCGACTGGGTGCCGCCCACGTTGGCGGTGAAGAGCATGTACAGCCGCCCGTCCCCGGGATCGCGAAACACCCAGGGGTCCCGGAAGCCGTAGAGCGGCCCCACGTCCGCCTGCGCGAGCGTCTGGTACCGGGTCCCGTCGGCCCGGACGACCACCCGGTGCTGCCACTCGCCGTCGAAGACCACCCGGCCATCCACCACCCGGGCGGTCGGGCCTGAGGCCGTGACGAGGCGCTGCTCGAACGACACCCCGCTCCCGGGGAACCCGCTGCCGCTCTGGGGCAGGAGCCGTCCCTCCCGCAGGGTGGCCGCGTCGAGGTCGGCGGCGTTCGCGCGGGCCGGGGTGGCTTCGAGCGCAGCCTGGGTCTCGCCCCGGTCTCCGGTGGCGGTGTAGAAGACGTAAACCTGGCCGTCCGCGGTCATCACCGCCGAGCCCGCCCAGTTGCGCGAGCCGATCACCGAGCCGCCCGGGAAGACCAGCCCGCCGGGCCGCCAGCTCTTGCCGTCGGTCGAGTACGAGTAGCGCAGCTCGGCGATGTCGTGACGCTTGCCGGGCAGCACCTCGTCGTCCACGCTCAGGTGGATCATCACGTAATACCCCTGGCCGTTCTCGTCCCAAACCTGCGCCAGAGAGTTGTCCGGGTTGCGGATCGGCCAGGAGTCCCAGACGTGCTGGTCCGGCAGGGTGGTGTTCGCCCCGCGCGGCCAGTTCTCGATGACCGGGATGGTCGTCTGCGGGCTCTTGTCGAGTGGAATCCGCAGCGCCTCCTGAAGGGTCCAGCGGTCGGTGTAGGTCCCGGTGGGACTGGTGTCCCCCGGCGGCGACGTGCCGGGCACCGCGCACCCGGTCAGAAGAAGGGCGAGGGTCACGAGGGGCGTCCGCAACAACGGCGTCTGGCTCATGGGTGCTCCTTCCGATTCCGCTCCCCATCGGCGCTCCTGTGCGGGGGCCGAATCTCCCCCAGGGTATGAGGGAAGTGTGACCGTCAGGACTCTCTTGGGCTGGGGCAGGATTACGGCTCGCCTCATCCGTTCGGCGGAAAGGTCCGGGGTGCGGGGAAAACGTCAAGGTGGGCGGCATGGGCCGCCCTGAACTCGGGATGGTCTGAAATTCGCAGGCCACAGCGGACGGAGGCGAGTTCCCTCAGGACAGATGATCTGGCTCCGTGCTGGCGAAACCCTGCCCTCGGGGGTTACCCTACGCTGACGCCCTGGTCAGGCGGTGTGTCGGCAGGTCGAGGACGCGCAGCAGGCGGTCTTCCACCGCTAGGATGGCCTCGTGGGCGGCCCCCACGTTCGGCGTGCCGATGGCGTGCGCGTAGAGGACGCGGCGGTCCGCGCTGAAGCCCATCGCCACGGTGCCCGGCATCAGGGTGATCACGGCGGTGAGCATCGTCAGGGGGCCGTCGCCCCGCACCCGCAGCGGCACCGCCACGATCATGGGGCGCAGCGGGGGACGGGGCCGCAGGGCGAAGAGGGCCACCTGCACGTTCGCCACGGTGAGTTCGCGCAGGAAAAACCCCAGGAAGCCGAGCCCGGCCCCGACCCGGCGCACGTAGCCCCCGGTGCCCAGCGCGCGGGGAAAGAGCGCCAGGAGGGCAAAGCCCAGCCCGGCGCCGACGACGAGTTCGCGCAGGCTCACCTCCCCCGCGAACAGGGCCCACACCACCGCCAGCAGCACGTTGAACGCCAGTCCCTTCATCTGCAAACCCTCTTCACGTGAGAAGCTGCGCACCCTTTCCCACTCGCCTTTCGCGCCACAAATTCCCTGGCACCGCGGACGTCTCCCCGTGGGAGCTCCTGAAGGAAGGCCGTGGAAGTCGGTAGGTCAGGGGACTTCCCCATCTGAGGCGCTGCCGAGGAAGTCGAGGAGGCCGGACTATCTGCAAGGCGGCCTGGGTCTAAACGTTTCATGGCTGGGCCTCCACGGCTGAAGCCGCCCTGCGGGAATGGAAAAGGAGGAGCCTGTCAGCAGACTCCTCCAGTTCGGCGTATGGCCGCCGGGGCCCGTCACATCGACGGGATTGTGAGGTCAGTGTACATGAGGAGGGGGCAGAGAGACGGCGTCATTGGCAACGAGGCCAGGTCTGCCGTTCAGGAGGGGTGCCCTGGGTGCCGGCCATCTCAAAAGCGTCTGAAATTTCGTTCACCCCGGTGAGGACGACGGATTCAACGGGAACGTCTTCCCCGAGGACAGCGCCCGTACCCCGGGACGGTCGTACACCTCTGGCGGCCCGAGCACCCATCCACTGTGGGAACGAGGACCAAGGCCGGCTGAAATCGAACTCCACGCCGCACCTCGCCGAGTCCGCATGACACCATGAACTTCCGGGCCCCCCAGGGTGCCGCGTTCCGGGGGTTGCACCACGAAGCGGAAGTGGTCGTCCAGGTCCGCCTCGGCGGCCTCCTGCAAGGTGTCGAGGAGTTCGGTGTCGCCAGAAGCGTGAAAGTCCAGGTCCTTGGTCGCCCGGGCCCGGCCGCCCAGGCGCAATTCGAGGGCGTACCCGCCCTTGAGCACCCAGGTGTCCCCCACCACGCTGAATAGGCGGGCCAGGAAGCGCTCGTAGGCGAGGCGGCGCTGGAGCCGGGCGAGGGTCTTCACCCATCCCGGCCTGCTCGCGCAGGCGGTCGCCCAGGGCCCGGCGGAAGTCGCGGGCGGTCTTGTACCTCACCGGGCCTCCAGGGCGGCCAGCAGCCGTTGCCGAGCGGCGGGGTCGAGGGCGGGGTCCCGGAGGCGCTCCTCGAGTTCGTCCGGGGCTTCATTGTCTTCAACGCGGGGGTGAAGAAGGCCGCCCGCTACCAGCAGTACTTCGCGGTGAAGGAGGCCGTGCGGGTGACGCGGGGGGAGCTGCTGGTGACGGTGCGGACGCCGGACCGGACGGCACGGGTCCTGAACGCCTGGCTGCGGGGGCGGGCACGGGCGGTCCTGGGCGAACGCCTGACCCGGTGTCTGGAGCAGGCGGCGCCCTTCGGCATCCGTCATGACGGGAGTTTCCAACTCCGCACCATGTGGACCCGCTGGGGAAGCTGCACCCGTGCCGGACGTCTGACCTTCAACCCCCTGCTGATTCAGGCGCCCGGGGACTGCATCGACTACGTCCTGCTGCACGAACTCTGCCACACCGCGGAATTCGGCCACTCGTCGGCGTATTACGCGCTGCTGGGCCGCATGCTTCCGGACTGGAAGTCTCGCCGTTCCCGCCTCAACCGCCTGGTGGAACTGGCGGGATAAGGAAAACCTCGGGTCGCCGCACGACACACGGCCAACGCATTTGCGGCGTGCGGACAGGCCGCTCCGGGCTCCGAGGCGGCCCGCTGGGTGGTGTTGGGGTTCTTCCCTCCTGGGGGTCGGGTGTCGTTCTTGAACCCGACAAGCAACCCATCACGGCCTTCCTGAGCAGGCACCCTCAGGTCGATCTCCTTCCGGCCTTCAAACCCCGAGTGCATCGTTTCAAGAAAGCTGTCTGCCGGATCTACCCCGCCTGCTGGAGCACGCGCGCGGAAGAAGGAGCAGCGGATGGCGTCTTCCGTGTTAAGGCTGCCTCGGGCCCGGCGCCCGTGAAGCAGGCGGGTGAAGGCCCGGAACACGGGCTCGAGGTCGGTGGTTTTACCGGTCATCTTTCCCCAGGCCAACCTGCCTTGGCCGAAGCCGTATGGTCTGGGGCTGCATCCCGAGGGCCAACCGGCCCCGTAAGCAATCCTTAGGAAAGGAGTAGCCACCTCTTCATTTCATAAAGGCTTAAACGGAGTTCATGAGGTCAACCAAGCATAAGTTGTGAGAATTCTGCTGTTGGAGGACGAGACCGACATTCGCCAGACGCTCGCCGCCAGCCTGCGGGAGGCACAGTTTGCGGTGGACGAGGTGGGGCGTGCCAGCGAGGCACGCAACATGGCGGAGATGTACCCCTACGAGGCGTTCGTGGTCGACGTGCGTCTGCCGGACGGGACCTCGGCGGGGTATGAGTTCGTGCGCTGGTTACGAGAGAACGCCATGCACGCACCGGTCCTCCTGCTCACCGCCCGGGACGCCGTCGAGGACCGGATCGCGGGGCTGGACGCCGGGGCGGACGACTACCTCGTGAAGCCCTTTCACGTGGGCGAGGTCCATGCCCGGCTGCGCGCCCTACTTCGCCGAGTTCGCGTGATTCCGACCAGCGCCTTTGTCCGCGGGGAATTGCGCGTGGACTGGACCACCCGAATCGTCTCGGTCGCGGGCTGTCCGGCCAACCTGACTGCCAAGGAGTACGGCATTCTGGAGCTGCTGGTCTCCCATCCCGGGCGCATCTTCACCCGGGAAGAGATCACCGACCGGGTATGGGACGAGAACTTCAGTGCCGCCACCAACATCGTGGACGTGTACGTCAAGAACCTGCGCAAGAAGCTCGGGGACTGGACCGTCGAAACCGTACGTGGCCTGGGCTACCGCTTCCCTCATGAGCCTGCGTGCTCGTCTGATTCTGCTGGCCACCCTGATGCTGGCGGCAGCGGTGGTGCTGGTGGTGACTCTGTCGGGAGTGGCCCTGACCCACCTGGGCCGCCTGGCCGTGCAAGACGAATTGGACCATCAGGCGGTCTTGCTGCTGAATGAGGCCAGCACGTCTATACGTCTGAATCCGGCCCTGGCACGTCTGCTCACGGTCGAGACGGGAGCGGCGGCCGGGCAGATCTATCAGGGCGACCGCCTGGTCTGGTCCGATGGTCCCTACGGAGACCGGGCACCCCAACCGCTCGATGCCCAGTTCTTTGCCGACCCACGGGCGGCGCGGACCTGCACCTGTGGGTCCTGGCATGTGGCGAGCCGCCGCGAGGGAGACTGGACCGTGCAGGTCGGCCGCCCGACGAAAGCACTCGACCTGACGGTGGGGCGGTACCTGGGCACGGCGAGCGGGATCGGCCTGCTGGTCGTGGTCACCTTCGGATTGCTACTGGCGGGCCTGACACGCCGGGCGATGTGGCCGCTGACGGCGCTCGCCGGGCGGATGCGGCACCTGGACACCTCCGCCCCCGTGCCCCACCAGCATGAGTTCGGAGAAGTAGGCGTGCTGGCCCGCGCCATGCACCACAGTCTGACGGAGTTGCGCACCGTGCGGGAACTGGAAGCCCGGTTTCTGGCCGACGCGTCGCACGAGTTGCGCACGCCCGTCACCGCCCTGATGACGGTGCTGGAACACGCCCTGGACCGCCCCCGCTCCCCGCAGGAGCAGCACGAGGCCCTGGAGCGCGCCCTGCGCAACGCGCGCCACCTGCGGCAGCTCACCACCGACCTGCTTACGCTCTCGCGTGCCCGCTTCGCTCCCACGCGCCTGGACCTCGACCTGCTGGTGCTGGCCAACGAGGTCGTCGACCGCCTGATGCCGCTCGCCGTCCAGAAGGACCTGCAAGTCGAGGTCGACGGCACCCCAGCCCCCCTTCAGGGAGACCCCGTGCTGGTGACGCGCCTGATCGAGAATCTGCTCAGCAATGCCGTCAAATTCACCGATGCCGGGGGGGTGCGCGTCTACGTGCACCCCGTGGGCGATGAGGTCGAGGTGACGGTCGAAGACGATGGCGTCGGCATCACCCCCGAACAGGTCACTCAGTTGCAAGAACCCTTCCAGCGTGGGGGAGATCAGCGGCGCGAGGGCTTCGGCCTGGGACTGGCGGTGGTGCGCAGCGTCGCCGAGGCGCACGGTGGCCGGGTCGAACTGGAACGCCGGACGGAGGGCGGGACACGCGCGACCGTGCGCCTCGCGCGCAGACCCCCCAACCTGTTCGGCTGATCGCACAAGCCTCACCGCGGCGTCAGGTCAGCGACAGGACCACCCTCCTCCCGATTCGGCGGTGGATTCAGCTCGGGGTCGTCTGGGAGGCTTACCAAGAAACTGCCGGATCGAACAGGTCAGAGACCGCTCGATCCGGCAACTGCGATAGTATGAAGCTTTGAATCTTGAGGTGGTTCAATTCGAGGTAATATTTAAAACGTGCTCTTGAAAAGAGATGGTTGGATTGGTTATGAACCAGTCATCCGGCCTTGTTCAGGAGGATGGGAAGCGGATCGTAGGGCCCGGGAATGGGATCACAGGCGTACCAGGTGTTCATCGGACAGACGATAGGCCCGGGAAAGGGGCGAAGGGGGGGGACCGTTGCCGCCGTGGCCGACTGTGTAATGAGCACACCTCCTGTCGCCAGTGCCGCCAGCGAGTACATAACTTTTTTGACAACGCTCTTTCTACTCATACCCATCAACTCCTTTCGCTTTCGCTTGGCACATTAGTAGACCGGCTGTATGAACCAGACGTGGAGTCAGATGGAATGAGGATGAAAGCAGAGAACCCGGCGTAGGACCACACGTTTCACTTTTCTTCCATGTTGGCGACCAATATTGAGCCGAGGACATGAGGCACGAAAGAGGTGAACCGTATGACCCCAGCCGCTTTCCTTCCGATTCTGACAACCTCACTCCGCCGGGCTGCCGAGCGGTGACCGACCAGAAGCCGGACCCTCCTGCCCGAACAACTGCGTCCGCGAGGACCCGGCCAGGGTTCCCAGCAGCCTCTGGACGACGTGGGCGTCCGGATCGGCGGGGTGAAGCCGGGGCGGTGGAGGGCCGTGGATGAGCGGGCAGCCGTCGTTGCCCTCCTTGGGGGAAACCGCGCTGCCGGGGCCGCCAAGTCCTTGTTTGCCCGCTTTCCGGGAGAACAGCACGTCCCAGACGGCAGCCACCCATAACGTGCTGGAAGTCAAACCTGGGGCCGCACCTCACCACGACTTGTCTCAAGGGAGAAGGAGATGACTTACACGCCCAACCGTCCCGCTCCACTCACCGTTCGCCGCGGCATAGTTCTGCTCGCCGCAACCGGACTCGTCTTGAATGTCCTGACGGCCCCACTCCCGTTTGAAGGCGCCTCGGCCGTCCTCGCGCTTCTGGGTGACCTGCTCCTGCTGACCGGCGGCCTCGCACTGCTGTTTCCACGGCTGTTGGGCTGGCCCAGCGTCCTGAGCAAACACATCGCGCGGCAGGACACCCGCTTCCTCAAGGCTCAAATTATCTCCTACCGAATTGTATCGGGGCTGATCATCACCGCGGCCTTCCTGCTCTGGAACTTCTCACACGACGATCTGCCGGCGTGGGTGGCCAACCCTCGCCTGAAGCTGATTGGGTTGATTGCGGCGTTGCTGCTGGGGCTGGGTCTGCCAAACGCGGTTGTGCTCTGGCAGCGTGATTCGGCCGCCCGGGCCTGACGATTCTGGCAACCTGACCCGGACGGGATCGACCTCTGTGGCAGGCGGTCTGGACGGAGCTACACAGATACTGGTGACGAAGTCGAATCTGCCTGCGGGGAGCGGCCAGGAACACGCTCTATTGCCCTGGTTGTCCCGCCGGAAGATGGCGATGTCCCAGTATCGAATCGTGTCGTAGCCCCTCATCGGCATCGCCGCCTGGGGTCGGGCGTGAGGCATCCCGTCGGCCCGTCACGCCATGCTGTCGGCGGAGGTCAGCGACATAGTACCGAACCACCGAGGCGCTGCCCGTGAAGCCCTGCGCGCACACCTCCTCCCAGAACCGCCCGGCATGGCGCTGGCCCGCGCCCGGCTGTTCGACCAGGTAGGTTGTTTCATAGACGGCGGTAGCTTGGCCTCGCGGGCGTCGTCCTCGTTCAAGGCAGCGGCCGAGCCGGGCATACTTCTTGACGGTGTTGCGGCTGAGATCGAGCGCGAGGGCGACGCTGCGGGAACTCCGGCCTTGGGCTCGCGGGGCGTGGATGCGGTCAAATGGGGCCTGTTTGTGAGCGCTGAAGTCAGGCCCAGCAGGCGTCGGGTTGATCGCGGGCGAATCGAGTGCTTCTGCACTTGACTCGCCCGCCTCTGGAAGTGGCTCGACGAAGACGGCCTTGAGGTCTTCGCTGTGTCCCGGCAGCCCCGGCAGCATGGCCTCACCCGGGTGCTTCAACAGATGCCAGCGGTCCGCCACCCGCATGGCTTCAGGCGCACCTTGCCAGATGCCGTCGGCGTCCATCCCCGCACGATCCCGGGTCACGATCTGCACGCCCGGGTCGGCGTACAACCAGGCGGCCACCGTCCTCGGCTTCCGGTCGGGCAGCGGGTCGACACCCGCCCCAACTCCTGGTCAACGGGGATGGTGCCGTAGGTCTGCCCCTGGCGGTACGCCCGGTCGTCGGTGCCCAGCACCCGCACCGACGCGCCCGGATGTGGAGACCCACGACGAACGAGTGTCAGCAGCGCCTCGCGACCGACCACCAGCGAGCGCCAGTTCTATGCCACGCAGAGCCTCGGCCAGGCGGGAGGTTCGACGGGCAGAGGGCACGGCCAGGGTCTCGAAACGCTCGGCGAAGATGCGTTGCCAGGGACAGGGGCAACGACGAACGCACAGCCGCCACACGACGCGCCACCCACCCCACGGGAGGTCAGCGAGAGTCCGGGTGGAGGTGCTGCGTGTCCTACCTGCGGGCGTGTCACACTGCGGGCAGTGCGGAGTGGGCGTGGTGTTGTGCACCTTGACGACGATCAGGCCGCTTTCTCGTCGGCGACGATGTGCTCGAGGTGCAACCCGTCGAGGGTGAGCAGGGCGCGTGGGGCGAGGTCCATCCTTTCTCTTCGGCACCAGGCAGAGGGTCGCACCGAGATGGCGCCAGAACCATCTCTTCGGCGCCATCGACCGCAGTCAAGGTTTTGCGCGAACGCCGGCTCAGACGACGTTCATGGCCTGAACGGCTGTTTCCGGGCAGATGTGGTGAGAACGCGGGAAGGGTGGTGGTCCGGCTACCAGTCGGACACCGCTCGGCAGCCCGGCGCAGTGACAGAACTCAGAAGTTGCACCTGAACAACGGAGAGGGACGACATCCTGCCGCGCGACTCCTGGAATCTCCTTTAACCCGGGTCGCCGAGTGGCCGACATGGACGGGGGCTCGAAACACGGCCTCCCGGCACGACCTTTCCTGGGACTTCAAGGGGTCGGCCAGAGACTGAACCCGGCTCCCCTCTGAAACTCTCCACGCGTGCCGCCGGCATTTTTCAGCTCTGGGTAGCCCTTTTCCCCACGAGGCGAGGTGCACTTCCTGAGCAGAACCCACCGGTCGTAGGTTTTCATCTTGTTTCCATCTGGGGAGACTAATTTTTATTCAGAAGTCAAAAGCAGTTAGAAGCTAGACCGTCTTACAGTGTACCACACTGGTTGACGCCAGTGAACTAGAAGATGGGCTTCCTCCTCGCCCTTATTACGAGGGGAATAGTCAGACATTTAACATCTGATGACGCAGCCCGTTTTCGGCGTTCTCTTGCAAGAGGGTTTGCCTTTTTAACATGTTATGCAATGACTTTCAAGGAGGTGAAATTATGATTGCAACCCTGACGGATATGAGGGAAGTGGAGCCCATCGCGATGGTTGATCAGAACGAACTCGAGTTCGATCAACTGCAGGAAATCAACGTGGCTTCTGTGGAAGCTCAGGCCGGCGTGGCCGCCTTCGTCGTCGGCTTCGCAGTGGCGGTGCTCGTCTGCACCTCCTGATCTGGAGAAGTGCCCTGTCAGCACGGCGCCCACACCGTTGGAACGCCCAAAGGAGGACCTCATGGTGACGCCCCTCAACAACCCGCAGGAATACGATCTCGAACTGGTCGAACTCGAGCCCATCGAGACACCCGACGGCTGGGACATCGCGGAACACGTCATCCTTGGTGCCGCCGCCGGCATCGGGCTGGCGATCGCCCTCGGCTGCTGATCCACCGTCCCCTGACCGTGGAGAGATGGGGATGCGGTGTCGTCCCCATCTCTGCGCCGGAGGAACCTTCGCGATGACGTCACGCTCATGACCGACAGCTGGGACCGCCACCTCGTCATCGGCGAGGAGATTACCCCCAACAAAGTGGCCGTGCGGGTCGACGACCGCTTCTTCACGGTCAGCCGCACGGTCGCCACCCAGTTCCAGGCGCTAGTTGACGGCCGCGTTACCACCGAACAGGACGCCACTGTTCAGGCGCTCCACGCACGTTTTTCGCTCGGGCAGGCACGCATCCTCAGCGATAACCTGAGGTCATTTCTCGTCCCGGTCGCGCCGACCCAGCAGCTCTTTCAACAGATCCGACGTGGTTTCGTCAAATTGCCCCTGTACACGCCGGGGGACCATTTCGTGAGACAACTCAGGGGCCGCGTGATCACCCCGCTCAGCACGCTCCTGTTCGCCCTGATGAGTACAGCCACCCTGGTGATTTGCGCGGCCAAAGCCCCTCACCTTCCCATGGCCACGTCCCTCAACCAGTTTCCCCTGCCGACGTTGATCGCCGTGTGGGCACTTCTGACCGTCACGACCTTCATCCACGAATTCGGCCATGCGGTTATCGCGGCCCACTACGGCATCCAACCCCGCAGCATGGGCGTCGCCCTGTTCCTGCTCCAGCCTGCCGGCTACGTCGATGTCAGCAACGGCTGGCTCAGCAGCCGCCACCACCGCATCATGGTGGCCCTGGGCGGCTTCATCTTCCAGATGATTCCTCTGTTCATCGCCAGCGTGGCCTGGCTGGTGACCGACCAGGCCCTCCTCGGCCTCTACTGCCTGTCCAGCATCGGGATCATGGTCCTGAACACGGTTCCGCTGGTCCGCACGGACGGGTACTGGATCCTGGCGAACTTCATCAACGAACCCAACCTCCTCCAGCAGGTCACCAGAGCGGGACTGGGTGTCCTGCGCGCGCCCGGCAGCTACCTCACCCTGGGCGTGAAACCGCAGATTTACGCGGTGACCGGCCTGGCCTCCATCGTCTACACCCTGGGCATGTACCTGCTCGGATTCGGCCTGCTGGTCTCCCGGCTTCCTATGACCGCACAACGTTTCGCACTCCCCGTGAGCGCCGCCGCGCTGCTGATCCACGCGGCTTCCCAGGGCCTGCGCCGCCTTCCCCGCCGGCGTCCGGCCCTGCGCAGGGAAAGAGGGACCCTATGATCGCCAAGCGTTACGTCAACCCCTTCAAGTACCGGGCGCGATACGACAGCAGGCTGATGCTCGGCTCTCCCCACAGCAACGTCAGCCTGCCGTACCGCCGGGAGCTGGAATTCATCATCCGCGACCGAGAGGTCAGCGAACAGACTCTCAACCGGCTGAGCGATCAAGAACGCCATGTGCTGGAGCGAGAAAGGGTCCTGATCGACTGGGTGCCCCGCAACGATCACCTGCTGGACCGGCAACTGGGGTTCTTCTCGCTGTGTGTGGACGAACCCCAGGACGTTCAGCAGCGCCTCTCCAACGCCACCGTGGCCATTCTCGGCCTGGGCGGGTTGGGTTCGCAGGCCGCCTATCTGCTGGCGACCGCCGGCGTCGGCAAGCTCGTCATCGTGGATTACGACGTGATCGAGCGCTCGAACCTGAACCGTCAGGTGCTCTACAACGAGGACAACCTGGGGCAGCTCAAGACGGACGCAGCCGAGGCCGCCTTGAAGCGGCTGAACCCGCACCTGGCCATCGAGAAGCACAACGCGCACCTGCTCTCCAAGAGCGTGATCCAGGACATCGTGCGGGGCGCCGACTTCGTGGTCCGTGCGGTCGATCAGCCGTTCCACGTGGCCTTTGAAGTCGACGACGCCTGCCGGGAGCTCGGCATCCCGCACCTGGGGGGCGGCTTCGCCGAGACCACCTGCGTCGCCGGACCGTTGTGCCTTCCGAACAGCACCCCCCTCCAGGCGACCATCGCCGGACACGACTTCGTGACCCCGGAATACTTCAAGGGTCCCATCATGGGCCCGCTGGCGTTCTGGCTGTCCTCTGTCATCGTCTCGGACGTGCTGCGCTACCTCACGCGCCTGGGCCAGCCGATGCTCGTCGGCCGGATCCTGGTGCTGGACTGGCTGAGCGGCAAGATGTTCGTGCAGGACGCCTGATCGGGGAGCCTGATGAAGCTCACTGCCATGCTGTACCTCGCGGGCACCCTGTGCGGAGCAGCGCTCGCCCTCATGGACGCGCTTCAGGTAAACCGCAACGGGGAAATCCTCGCCTACCTTCTCGTCCTGAGCGCCCTGTGCGCCGTGCCCACCCGCCAGGCCCGCGGATACGTCGTGAACGGGACCACCGGGCTGCTGCTCCATCTGGGGTTCGGCGTAGTCTTCTCGGTCGGCTACATCCTCCACAGCCTCCCGAACGTCTTTGTCAGCGCGGGCACCTGCCTGCTGGGCCTCGCCCTGCTCTGTACCGGCGTGGCTCTGGGCATCGGTGCCGTGAACTGGAGTCTGTGGGCACCGCACTACCAGCATCTGGAGGCCGTATGATCGCCACCACCGCCCCGACCCTGACGCGTTCCGCCGGACGCCCGCCGCTCGCCCTGGTGGTGATCGCCGGGGTGCTGCGCGGCCTCACGGGCGCCGTCGTGTTCTTCAACCTGTTCGAAAAAATGCCGCTGGGCGTGATCCCCTTCGTGTTCGCGCTGTTCGGGGGCATCCTCGGAAATTTCCTGTTCCTCGCGGTGGTGGGGCTGATCTACAGCCTGCTGACGGCCACCGGCACCCGCGCCTACACGCTCTACGCCCGCACCTTCATCATCGCCATTCCGCTGTACCTGCTGATCCTGCCCGCGTTGATCGTGTTGATGCCGCTGCTGCCCGCCGACGCCTCGTTCTCCAGCGTGCAGGGGGCGCAGCACGTCATCGCGGAACTCCGGACCAGCGTCGCCATGCAGGTGTACCGCTACGCGCAACTGACCATGTTCGCCGCACAGGTGATCTACCTCACCCGCCTCTTCCGGCCCTTCGCGCCCGGCGGGCGGGTCTGGATCGCCGCGAGCCTCTGCCTGGCCCTGTACGGCCTGCTGTTTTTCCTCGGCGTCATATGAGCCAACTGGAGATGCGGTCCGGCCTGGACGCCCTGGAAGCGCCCACGACCTCTCCACTGCCGGCACGGGGCGGGCGATCCGGGCGGGTGTGGCTGTGGGCGGCGTTCCTGGTGGTGATAGGTCTCGTCACGGTCACAGCGGTCGAAATGAAACTGCGCGCGCCGCTGCCACAGCGCATCGTGGTGCAGCCCGTCAGACAGGCGACCTTTGCCCAGCAGGTGCAGGGAACCGGGGTGGTCGAATCGCAGCTGATCAGCGTGACCTTCCCCACGCCCGGCCGCGTGAAGGCTGTCTATGTTCACGCCGGTCAGCGGGTCCGGCAGCAGCAGCCGCTGGCCGCCCTGGACAATGCCCTGCTGCCCTCCACCCTGGGCACCGCCCAAAACACCCTCGCCGACAGCGAGGTGCGTCTCCAGGCGGAACAGGCGCGGCATCAGGCGGCCCTGCAAGGTCTGCAATTGCAGGTCCACAAGGCCCTGTCGGACCTCGGCACCGCCCGCAGCCTGTACGCCGTCGGCGCGATTGCGCAGCAGGATCTGGTCACCGCCCAGGACGCGGTGCAGCAGGCGCGGCTGAACATCCAGCAGGAGGATGTGACGAACCGCTCCACCGTCGCGCAGCTGAGGCAGCAGCAGGCCGCCTCGGCTCAGCAATTGCGCGAGGCGCAGGTCGACGCGGCCGACGACCTGTTGCGCTCTCCCGTGGACGGCGTGATCGCCACGGTCGGTCTCACCCCGGGCGTGAACTCTGCCGCCACGCCGGTCGAGATCGTGAAGGACCACACCGCCAAGGTGCGGGTGGACCTGCCCGAGGCGTCCTCGGCGGGCGTCCGGGTGGGGGACGTGGTCCAGCTCGTCCTGTCCACCGATCAACAGGCACTGACCGGCGTGGTGGACCGCGTGGGCGTGGTGGCCACGGTCTCCACCAGCGGCAACGCGGTCGTCCCCGTGTACGTGCGCCTGCCCGGGGGGACGCCGCCCCTGCGCAGCGGCCTGTCGGTGGACGCCTCCATCACCACCCTCACCATCCCGCACGCGCTGACCGTGCCCCTCGAAGCCATCGTCGAGGACGATCCCCAGACCACCGCGACCCTCGGCAGCGCCGCGACCTGGGTCTGGGTGGTGACGCCCGCCTCCACCCTGCAAAAGCGGCGCGTCACCGTGCTCGCGCGCGACGTCAACGACGCCGCCGTGCAGGGCCTGCGGCCCGGGGAACGCATCGCCCGCACGCCCCAGGACGCCTTCCGGGACGGCCTCAGCGTGGCCGAAGACCATGCACCCTGACCGCTGGCTGGGACACGCATGGCCGGGCCCACCGGCCACGGCCCTCCGCCCGGCGGTCGCCCACGCCCTGGGCACGCCGCTTTTGGTGATGCGCGGGGTGAACAAGTGGTATCCCGGCCCCACCGCGCAGCCCGGGGACCGGGTGTGGGTGCTCCGGGACGTGCAGCTCCAGATTCACGCGGGCGAGCATGTGGCCGTCGTGGGTCCCAGCGGCTCCGGCAAATCCACCCTGATGCACCTGCTGGGTCTGCTGGACCGGCCCAGCGACGGCAGCTACCACTTCCGGCAGCACGACGTCGTGCAGATGGACGCCGCCCAGCTCGCGCAGGCCCGCAACGCCCACATCGGCTTCGTCTTCCAGACCTTTTACCTGATGCCCAAACTCACCGTGCTGGAAAACGTGATGCTGCCGCTGCGGCTGCGGGGTGTCCCCCTCGCGGCGCGCCAGGCTACCGCCCGGCGTTACCTGGAGCGGGTCGGCCTGCTGCCCTGGCAGCACCAGCGGCCCGCGCAGTTGTCCGGCGGTCAGAAGCAGCGGGTGGTGGTGGCCCGCGCCCTGACGCAGGAGTCCAGCCTGATCCTCGCCGACGAGCCCACGGGCAACCTGGACCGGCGGACCGGCCAGGGGGTGCTGGACCTGTTCGACGAACTGCGCGCCCAGGGCAAGACCCTGGTGATCGTGACCCATGACCCGGACGTCGCCGAGCGGGCCCAGCGCCGCTTCCTCGTCGAGGATGGGTACGTCGAGGCGGGCTCATGAACGGCCCCGGACTGCCGCCCGCCGACGCGATTCGGATGGCGTGGCAGGCCGTGTGGCAAAACCGCGCCCAGACGCTCCTGTCCGTGCTGGCGATGGGGCTCGGCACCTTTTCCATCGCCCTGATGCTGAACCTCAGCGAGCTGGCCGCGCGCGCCATCAGCAGCCAGTTCACCTCCACCATCGGCAACAGCGTCCTGGTTCAGCAGGACACCACCAACGTCGGCGAGTACAGCGTGAAACTGAACGACGACGACGTGCGCTCGCTGTCGGGGCTGTACGGCGTGACGGCCGTGCCGCGCATCGCCGAGCCGGTCGTGTACCAGACCCCGGGCAACCGCTCCATCCCCGTGACCCTCAACGGCTCGCCCGGCGACCTCCCCCGCCTCGACCGGACCGTCACGGTGCAGTCGGGCCGCTACTTCAGCGCCTTCGAGGCGGCGACCGGCGCGGCCGTGGGGGTGCTGAACGACCAGGCCGTGCGGGACCTGTTCGGCCGCCGCGACCCCCTGGGCAAGACCGTGCTGCTCCACTACCTGAACGGGGTGCGCGTGAACGTGGTCGTCGTGGGCGTCCTGCCGCCCGCGCCGGGCATCTTCCAGGCGCTCGGCAGCCCCCAGGTGCTGGTCCCCAACGCCCTGATCTGGCGGGTGTCGCCCACCACCCGGCGCGGCCAGTACGACGCCATCGAACTGCTCCTGACGCCCGAAGCGGTGGCGGACGACGTGGCCCAGCAGGTGCAGCGGCACCTGGACCTGCGCCACGGCCCCCACCGCTTCCGCGCCCAGTCCCTCAACGTCTTTCTGGAACTGATCGGGTCGGTGCGCAACCTGCTGGAGTTCGTGTTCGGTGCCCTGGGGGTGCTCTCCATCGTGGGCGGCAGCCTGGGCGTCATGAACGTCATGCTCTCGTCGGTCACCGAGCGCATGCAGGAAATCGGCCTCCTGATGGCCCTGGGCGGCACCGCCACCGACATCAACCGGCAGTTTCTGCTGGAGGCGTTCACCCAGTCCGCGCTGGGCAGCGTGCTGGGCGTCCTGAGCGCCAACGTGCTGGTGGCCCTGCTGGTGCTGATCGTCCCGGCCCTCGGTCCCTACCAGATCAACCCGCTCGCCACGGGCGTCTCCATCGGCATCACGCTCGTTTCCGGCCTGTTCTTCGGGGTGATGCCCGCCGCGAAGGCCGCCTCGCTCGACCCCATCACCTGCCTCCGACATGAGTAAGGCCCCGCCCCCACGTCCGGCCACGCTTCCGCAGAACCATCGACCCGTCCCGCTGGATTGCCGGAACCCTCCCAAGGAGAGAGCCCATGACCCTGACCGCCGCACCTTCCCTGTATTCTCCCGTGCTGCCGGGCGCGTCTGTCCACGCGGCGAGCAGCGCCGTCCTGGTGGAGGCGAGCGGCCTCACCAAGCGCTACTCGCGCCGGGTCGTGGCGGTGAGTGACATCAGCTTCCAGGCCCGCGCCGGGGAGATTTTTGGCCTGCTGGGTCCCAACGGGGCGGGCAAGACCACCACGCTGCGGATGCTCGCCACGCTGCTGCCCCCCACCGAGGGCACGGCCCTGGTCAACGGACACGACATCCGCCACGCCTCGGCGGCCGTGCGCCGTGACATCGGGGTGGTCAACGGCGGCATGGGGCTGTACGACCGGCTGACGGGCCGCGAGGTGCTGGAGTACTTCGCGTCCTTTTACGGGCTGGGCCGGGCCGACACGGCGCGCCGCATCACCGAGCTGGCCGACCAGCTTCAGATGGACGAGTTGCTCGACCGCCGCACCCGGCAGTACTCGACCGGGATGAAGCAGAAGATCGTGATTGCCCGCGCCGTCATCCACGAGCCCAGCGTCGTGATCCTGGACGAGGCCACGAACGGGCTCGACATCATGGCGCGCCGGGCCGTCCTCGACTTCGCGCGGGCCTTCCGGCGGGCGGGCAAGACGGTGCTGTACTCCACCCACGTCATGAGCGAGGCCGAGGAACTGTGCGACCGCGCGATCATCATCCACGAGGGCCGCATCAAGGCCGAGGGGACCATCGACTGCCTCAAGGCGCGGGTCAACGCGGCGAGCCTGGAGCAGGCTTTTTTCGACCTGGTGCGCGGCCCCAAGGCCAGCGTGTTCGGTTCGTGACGGGAGCCCCCCCATGCACTGGAATTACATCCTGAGAATCGTCGGCAAGGAACTGCGCTCGTCCCTGCGCGACCGCCGCACCCTGATGGCGAGCGTCTTTTTGCCGCTGGCCATGATTCCCCTGTTCCTGATCGGCTTTCCCCTGCTGATCCAGAACACCGCCCAGAGCACCGCGAACGAGCGCCAGGTCGTCGGCGTCCTGCACCTCGGGCGCCTGCCCGCCGCCCTGCGGTCGGCCCTGACCGCCGATACGGCCCAGGGCAAGGGCGTGCTGCTCGTGCCCACCAACGAGGGACTGGGCGCCGTGCGTGACGGTGACCTCGACGTGGTGATCGATCTGCCCGAAAACCTGCCGGCGGTGGCGGGCGGCGCGAGCGTGCCCATCAGGATCTACGCCAAGCTCTCCAACCAGAAGACGCGGCTCGTCGTGGGGAAGGTGACGGACGCCATCGAGGCCTACAACCGCACGCTGGTGACGGCCCGACTGCGCCAGGCCGGGCTGGGACCACAGACGCTGCAACCGGTGGTCGGGCAGCCGGTGAATGCCGCCACCCTGGCCGAGCAGCGCAGCGGCCCCTTCGCGTTCATGATTCCGTATCTCCTCACCCTGTGGCTGCTGACGGGCGGCCAGGCCCCGGCCATCGACGCGACCGCCGGGGAAAAGGAGCGCGGCACCCTGGAGGCGCTGCTCGTGACCCCCGTCTCACGCCTCGACGTGGTGATCGGCAAATTCATCGGCGTGATGATTTTCGCGGTGACGGCGAGCGTCTTCACCATCCTGGGGCTGGCCGTGGCGAGTGCGGTCGCGCGCCAGGTGCTCGGGCACGGCGAGGTGGCGCAGGCTTTCGGCGTGAACCTGGACCTGGGTCCCCAGGGAATGCTGGCCCTGAGCCTAGGCACCCTGTCGACCGCCGCGCTGCTCGCCAGCGTGCTGCTCGCCCTGGGCATTGTTGCCCGCTCGTTCCGCGAGGCACAGACCTACGTCGCGCCGCTGGCACTTCTGATCGCGGTGCCGGCCATCAGCCTCCAGTTCGCGGACTTTCTGACCCGCGACCCCAGCCTGTACGCGGTGCCGCTGGTCGGTTCGATGTTGGTGATCCTCGACATCGTGCGCGGTGCCTGGCAGGCCCAGGCCGTTGCCCTGGCCGTCCTCGCCAACGTGCTCACCGCCGCCCTGGTGGTCGTCCTCGCCTGGCTGAGCTTTCGCCGTGAGCGCGTGCTCTTCCGGAACTGACCAGGCCCGCTTTGCGGGTTCTTCCACTTCTGCTCGCCCTGAGTGCCGGTTCCCCGGGTGCTCAGGGCGAGGTTTCTCTTCCGGTCACACCGCTCCCAATCCTGAATGCAGCCCAGAGGAACGCGAGCACGACCCCTGCCAGGGCCGATCAGACGGCCACCGTCCGGCTTGGGTGACCCGGAGCTGCGAGGCCGCCTCTCCCCAGGACCCAGGACGCGGCGCCCCCCCCGGCAGAAGCCACTGGCGCCCAGGCAGGCAGAGGGGGCCGTCCTCGAAGCCCTCTCGAAACTTGGGGAGCCCCGATGGAGAACGCTTGAAGGCCAGCCGACATACAGAAAGGGGCATCACGGGCCACCCCCGATGCCCCTTTTCCTGTCTCGCGTCCGGGTGGTGGCGACCAAAGGCGACGGGGACGGTCCATCCTCTCTGGAGGTGGCGTTCCCGTCCCCTGGTGGAAGGTGGTCTCAGCGCGCCTTGATCCAGTTGATGGTGTCTTGCATGGGCTGGGCAGCGATGGGCCGGAAGTCGTCGTCGATCTCGCTCCTGGCCGGACCGAGGGTGTGCCCCAGCCCGGGGTAGACCTTGACGGTGGCCCGCGTGCCCGCCTTCTGGAAGGCCGCCTCGAGCGTCCCGAGGTTCCCCACGGGCGTGCTCGCGTCGTCTTGGCCCTGCAGCACCAGGACCGGCAGCTTGAGGTTGGGCACTTGCGCGGTCACGGTTGGAAGCGCGCGGCCCGGCGCGTAGATACGGAACACTCCTTGTGGGGTGAAGGCGGAGTCCAGCACCGCCTTGAAGCCCGGCACGACTTCGGTATTCACTTCCAGGCGACCATCCTTATCCGTGTCGAGGGCGGAGTTAATGACGAACTTGCCCTGCTGCGCCTGCGTCTGGTCAGCGAAGTACGCGGCGACGCTCTTAGCGACGAGGCCTCCCTGACCAGTGAGCAGTTTGATGAGACCGTCGTTCGTCAGCGTGTCACCTACCACTGAGCGCAGGTAGGGAAGCTGCACGGTGTTGAACTGCGCCTCGAAGAGTTGCCGCCACGGCAGAACCACCGGTCCCTGAAGAATCAGACCAGCCAGTTCGGGGTGACGTGCGGCGAGGGCGGCGGCGACGGTGCTGCCCTCGCTCCAGCCGTAGACGAAGACCCGCCTTGGGTCCACGCGCGGATTCTGTTCCACGGCCTGGAGGGCCGTCTCGGCGTCGCGCAGGAACATGCCCAGGTCGGCCTGGGTGTAGAACTTTTGGGCGTCCACCTGCCGCGGGCCGCTGACGTAGTGCTTGTTGTAGCGCAGCGTCGCGACGCCCCGCGTGGCGAGACCGTCAGCGAGGTCCTTGAAGATACTGGACTTCAGGGTGCCGTCCGCACCATAGACATGAAAGTCCATATCGGCAGGCGTGGAGCCCGGGATGAGCAGCACGGCAGGAAGCTTCCCGGTCGTGCTGCCCGGATACGTCCACTGGGCCTTGCTCTGGAAGTCACCGAAGTTCAGCGTGATGTCCTCGCGCCCCACCTGCTGGGCATGCGCGAGTGAGGCGAGCAGCAGGGCAGACAACACGGGGGCTTTGTTCATGCTCTCAGCCTAGGTACGGAGGTGAACACGACGTGGAATCCTCGCCCCTCCCCCGGTGGAACGGTTCAGAGCGGTCAAGCTCGTCCGGTCGACACCCCATGAGTTTGTGGTAGGCGGCATGGATCTCCTTCATCCGCCGCTCGGCGGTGACCCGGAAATCCTCGCCCAGGCGTCCCACCCGGTCGGGGCGAGATTGCTTGGTCAACACCAGTCTAGACTCTTAGACTTCTATAAAGCTAGAAGCCTATGCACCTAACTCCCGCGACTGAGCCACTCCCGCAAGAGCTCGCGGACGACGGTGCTGACCTCTACCCCCTCCTGCAGGGCCTTGATTCGGACGGCCCGCCGGAGTTCTGGGGGAACCGTCACGTTGAGCTGCACCATCTTCTCCACCGGGTTCTCGATGGCAGGAGGGGGACTGACCTCTCCCCTCCCCTGCTGAGACGCCGGGGGTTCGGAGGGTGGAGTCAGCGCCGTGGCTGGCGGCTCTCCCCCCCGCAGAACTTCTCCCAGCTTGGGCCGCTTGCTTCTGGTCATTCCTGCAACTCCTTCCAGACGGCGGCGTACTCCTCCAAGTCGGTGGGCGTGCCGCCGAAGGCCGCCTTGTATGCTTCGAGCTCGCGGACACGGGCATTCAGGACCGGGAGCCCGGTCAGAGCCTCCTCGGCCTCGCGGGCCAGACGTCGGCGCGGGTTATAGCGGGTCAGCAGCACGGCCACGTCCAGCTCCTCCCGCTGGGCCTGGAGGTCTGCCAGCAGCTCCAGCGTGGGCCGCAAGCGGTCTACCTCCAGCCCTGTGGGAGCGACGGGCACGAGCGCTGTGTCGGCCAGACCACCCGCCCGCAGCAGCAGTTCCCGCGAGTTGGGCGGCGTGTCGATGATGACGACTCCCCCCATCGTCCCGGCGGCCCTGACCTGCCGGGCCAGGCGGTCCGGTTCCCCCTGGATCACCTCGAAGGGCAGCTCGGCGTGGGCCGCCCAGCGGTGGGCACTGTGCTCGCTGTCGGCGTCGATCACCGTCACGGCTTGTCCCTGACTGGCAGCCACGGCGGCCAGGTAGAGCGTCGTGGTGGTCTTCCCGACCCCTCCCTTGAGACTCAGTATGGCGAGCGTTCTCATAGCTACAAATCTAGGCGCTTAGTTTTGTAGATGTCTAACAGTTTCCATTTGTTGGTGGATAGATTTCTATATTTGTAGTAACCTATCTACATAGGGAACAAATACTCTAGAGGTATAGGCAACTAGGTATCCGGGACTAGGTGAAGTGCATGCGGAAGCGCAAACGGTACGTCAAATGTTGGGACCGCGAGACAGGACGGACGGTTCTGTTGCACCGGAGGGTGGCCGAAACGATGCTGGGCCGCGCGCTCCTGCCCGGGGAGATCGTCCATCACCGCGACGGCGACTCCCTCAACAACTCCCGGGACAACCTGCTCGTCCTCCCGAACCAGCGCTACCACGCCCACTTCGAATACCACCTGCGCCGTGAGAAGCGGGGGCAACCCCTCCTGTTTCCCGAACTCCTCCAGGTCATTCGCGAAGACCAGCGGGGCACCCTGTTCGAGGGCATCCTGCCCAGCCGACTTCAACTCCTTCCTGAGCACCCCGCAGGGGGACCACAACCACCAGAAGCAATCTAGAAAGCTAGACATATAGACTACTATCTATGTATCTACTTACCTAGCTAGAATAAGCCGTTCGCCTGACCCCGACCTGTCGCTGCCCCATGCGAACTGACGACAAGGCGTGCGGCCAGGCAGGTCGGCTCTAGCCCCCGGCGAGTTCCTGCTCAGGCAGAACGAACTGCGCGGTGCTCGCCACCAAGACAGACGGGTCCGCCCGGTACTTCCGCAGGCGCTCCAACCGCCCGGGAGTCCAGCCGCCCGCCGCCTCCGCCGCCAGGACCAGGGCCTCAAGGGCCAACCGCGTTGCCTCCTTCGGGCCGCCGGCGAGCGCCTGCTCAAGCACCTCCACCTCCTGCACGTCCGTTCGGCAGCGAGCCGCGCGAATAGCGGTCACACCCGCCATCAACGCCTCCGCGTGCAGTTCGCCCCCCTCAGCCCAGCGCCCCAACCGCTTCCCCAGAGCGTCCCAGTCCAGCGTGGCGGTGGCGAGACCGATCTGTAGCGGCAGGGTCAGGGGGTCTGCCCCCAGCACCACCAGCACGGCCTCTGTGATAGGGACGGCCCGACGCCTGGAACCGGAGGCCGCCGCCTGCAATGCGTGGACGGCAGTACGTAAGGCGCGGCGCCCGGGCAGCAGGCGGGTAAAGGCGTCCCCGATAGCCCCGGCGTCCCGGGCCGAGTAGGAGGCGAAGATCACCCCCGCGGCCGCCGCCGTCTCCTGCCCGTGGGGGGAGGAAAGACTCGCCAGCAGCGTGCCGAGCAACCGGCGCTCCGGATCGGTCACGGGCTGCTGGTGCCGCAGGGTCTCGACCCGGACCACCGGCTCCGGGTGGGTCAGGAGGGCCTGGAGGAGCTCCAGATACCGGTCCCGGCTGTCCCCGGTGAGGTTCCGGCCCGGCAGCCGAACCAAACCGTCGCTCAGCGCCGCGTCCCCAGACCGGGCCCCTGCCAGCAGAACGGGCCAGGTCTCGGGGCGGTTGAGGTGGTTCCATAGCGCCCGCAGCAGGGCCACCCGCACGTCCCGGTGCAGGTCCTGCCCGGCGAAGACCAGCAGGGCCCGGTAAGCCGCCTCACCAGACAGGTCGCCGACGAGGCGCACCACCTCCTTGAGGACGGTCACCCGTCCACGCGGGACCTGAAGCAACAGTTCCAGCGCCTGCGCGGGGGGGAGATCGAGGAGCAGGCGGCGTAGGGTGTAGATGGCGATCCGGGCCCGGTCGTCCTCCAATGCGGCGAGCAGCCCGGGCACGCCCCGCCCCTCGTCCAGGCGACCCAGGGCGCGCAGGGCCGCGTCGCGCAGCGCCAGGGTGGTGTTCCTGACGTCGGCCACAGCGGTGAGACGGCGGAGGGGAAGGTCCTCCGTGGAGATGCTCCCCCGGAGAACCGGGGAGGGCAGGGCGGCCAATCCATTCAGGGCCCGCCAGACGCCCGGGTAATCTCGTTTCTCGTCCCTGCTGAATTCGACCAGGGTCTGGGCGAAGGTCCGCTGCTGAGTCGAGGTCCAGCGGGTGAAGCCCGACGTGAAGGGCAGGACGAAGCGGGTCTGCCCGGTGCTGAAGCGGCCCCTGAACGCCTGGCGTCCCAGGAAGGGCGTGAGCAGGTCCTGGCGGCGGCGGTGCAGGTGCTCGTACACCAAGGGCTGGGTCGCCCAACTGGGGTCCTGGCGCAGCAGGAAGGGCACCAGCGCCGCAAAGCGCGCCTGAGCGTGCTCTCGCAGCAAGCCCAATGCCGCCGCCGAGACCCAGGCGCTCTTGGACGTTTGGACCCGTTCCTCCAGTATCCGCAGCAGGTCTTCAGAGTCGGCCACGTACTTGCCCAGGCCGGTCAGTGCCTGGATCAGCTGGCCTTCCCGCTCTCGCGTCTCCCAGGAACGCAGCACGGGGAGCAGTGCAGCTATGACTGCGGGGGCCGTAGTCCCGGTCAACCGCCGTTCGATCCCCCCGAAACTCACCTGGCCGCGGGCCTGGACGATCCGCGCGAGCCAGGCGGCACTCCACTCCGGGTGGAAGGGCAGAAGGCCCTGCACGAACCCCTCCGCGAGGGCGGCCGTCCCGTGCGAGAGGTCGGCGGCGTTCAGCGCGTCCCCGATCACCTGCTCCACCGCATCAAGGCTCTCCACTCGCCACAGCCCGGGGGGCAACCCCGCCAGGCTCCGCCACATCGCCTGACGCACGGGGTCCTGCTCGTTGCGCCGCGCGGTCATGAGGGCCAGCAGTTCCGCCTGCCGGGAGCGTTCGTACCGGACGCAGAAGGTCAGGCTGGCGAGGGCCTGGGCACGCCGTTCCGCATCCGGTGACCGCAGGGGCCCCTCCAGGACCGCGCGCGCCTCCTCCCACGGGAGAAAGGCCGCGTACCCGAGCCGGAGCAGGACCCGCGTCTGGAGGAAGGGAAGGCGAAGGTGACGCCGGGCCTCCCGGACCCGCAGCTCCGCCGGCAGGTGGTGCACGACGGGCAGGGGCAGGAGTCCTTCTGGCGTCCCGAACATGTCGATGAAAACCGGAGCCAGCCGCGCGCGGAGTTCGGGCTTTAACTTCCCGTAGCGCTGCTCCGCCCCGGGTACCACCCCCGGCCTGCGGCGGAGCAGCGCCTCGATCATCTCCGGCGGGAGACGGCGCAGGCGCGGGGTCAGGTTCAGCAAGGGCGGCGGGGCGTCTTCCGAGTCCAGCACGAGTTGTGCCACGTTCTGGGGTCTGCTGACCGCCAACCTCCAGAGCATCAGATTCGTCAGAGGGGTGGTGCGCCCCAGCTCCCGGACGAGGGCCAGCGCGAGGTCCGGCGCACGCTCCCCCAGACCGGGCAAGACGATATTCACCTGGCGCGTGAGTAGGGCGGAGAACTCCGCGGCCGCCCGCGCCCGCCTCAGGAGTTCCTGCCCGGCCACCTGCGGGTGCCAGCGGGCCGTCCGTTCCCAGCCTGGTCCGGTCGTCCATCCACCGTCGTCCAGCAGCTCGGGGAAGAGCCGCTCGACCAGGGTCGAAGAGGCGTATGGCAGGACGGACCAGGCCTCCTGCCGCCGGCCCTGCTCCAGAAGCCGCTCAATCCAGGTGTCGACGGGGGCGCCGGACCGCCCGGACTTGCGCCAGCGGCCAAGCAGCAGGCGGTGACGGGACGCGGGCAGTTCCTGAAGCAGGGTCAGGAGCTGGTCGTCAGAACAGAGCATCGCGACGAGGCGGGTGGCGAGGCCGTGGACATGCCCGGAGGGATCGAGGGCTGCATGCAGGGCGCGCTCCCCATCCCGGCTCCCGAAACAGGCGAAGGCCGCCAGACGCCGCTCGTACACCGCGCCCCGCGAGAGTCCGTCGAGGAGAGCGTCCCGCTCCCGGGCGGGGAGGCGACCGACCTCGACCATGCGCCTTACCCGGGCGTGGTGAGTCAGGGGTTCGAGTTCAGCGAGCAGGTTGGCAGTGTTCAAGGGAAGGTCCTTGCTGCTCAGGTTAAGGCGAAGAGCACTCTGCCTGCGGCGCAAATCCTCACCTGACCGGAACCACGGTTGGAGGAGTAGGAGGAGCGCGTATGTACATATAGTTCTACATAACTAGTGGATGACCACAGGCGAGGACAGGTCTAAGATGGGGAGATGGGACGGCGCAAACAGTTTGTGGTGAGGCTCAGCGATGAGGAGCGTCGACAACTGACCGAGATGACGTGAAAGGGCGTCATCAGTGCGCGGGTCATGACCCGCGCACGTCTCTTGCTCCTGGCTGATCAACAGTTGAAGGATGACGACGTCGCCGCGCGGCTGGATATCAGTCATCTGACGGTCGCCAGCATTCGGAAGAAATACGCTCAAGGTGGGTTGCAAGCTGCTTTATATGAAAAGAGCCGTCCAAAACCGCTGCCAAACTGGGGCCGAAGGAAACGGCGATCCTCATCGCAGAAACCTGTTCAGAAGGTCCAGATGGGCGAGCCCACTGGACCATGCAACTGTTGGCGGATCGCCTGGTGACATTGGGTGTGGTCGAAAGCATCAGTGATGAGACGATCCGGCGTACCCTGAAAAAACGACCTCAAGCCGTGGCAAGTCCAGAGCTGGTGCACCGCCAAGGGAGGCGCCGACTTCGTCTGGCGGATGGAGGAGGTGCTGGACACCTATGCCCAGCCGTATGACCCGGAGTACCCCGTGGTCTGCTTCGACGAAAAGTCCTCTCAACTGTTGGAGCACGTGACCGAGCCACTTCCACCCGTGCCGGGACACCCGGCACGGGTGGACTACGAGTACAAGCGGTGTGGAACAGCCAATCTCTTCATGGCCTTTGAACCCCGGACTGGGCAGCGAACCGTGACGGTGACCGAACGGCGCGGGAATCAGGACTTCGCTGCGCAGATGCAGGCTCTGCATCTGCGCTACCCCGACGCGAAGCGAATTCGACTGGTGCTGGATCAATTATCCACGCACACTCCATCGGCGCTGTACGAACACCTTCCACCCGGGGAAGCCAACTTTCTCAGACGGCGTTTCGAGTGGGTCTACACACCGAAGCACGCTTCCTGGCTGAACATGGCCGAGATGGAATGGGCAGTTTTAGAACGTCAGTGCTTGAGACGGCGTTTGTCAACATCTGAGGAGCTGAAGAACGAAGTCAAAGCTTGGGAAGCCGACCGAAATACACGCTCTGTCAAAGTGGACTGGCAGTTCAATACCGACAAGGCGCGATCGAAATTAAGCCGCCGCTACCCGTCGCAGAGTTGAACCCAGCCATGCCTGTGGTCATCCACTAGGTCTTTAGCTACCTTGATCAATTCAATCAGAGGAGACGCGCCAGCAGCTCAGCGTGCGTGGAGCAGCTCGGAATGAGGCCGTCTCAGTCGTCATGCCAGCGAGCTTCGGCGAGGCTCCAGGTTCCCTGGCTGCGCCCCTCCAGGAGGAGAGGTCGGTAAAACGCCCTCAGCAGGGTCATCACCGCGTCCAGGGGTGGGGCGGAGAACCGGGTGCGCGCCAGGTACTGCCGCCAGCGTGGGGCCAGAACTTCCGACCGACCAAAAGACTCGTCGAGAATGCGCGGGAGCGCCGCCTGCGGTGTCTCCCGGGCCGCGAAACTGCGGCGCAGGGCGAGCGACATCTCACCCGCCGCGAGAACTTCCCTGGTCAGGACGACGTGCAGGTCGTAGAGGTCCTTCATGCGCGTGGTCGCCTCGCCGATCTCGACCAGGGCCGCGAACTTCTCGGTCACCACCGTCTCCAGGGGGTAGATGGAGACGGGGACACCACGCTCCACCAAGAGGGGTGGGAACGTCCAGGTCACCGGCCCCGGCGTGATGGCGTTGCCGAACGACACGTCGATCTGCACATTGGCGCGCGACGATCCCAGCAGGGCGACCAGGCGCACCGCGACGCCGGGGTAATTCATCGCCTCGTTGATGGGGGAGACCCGTACGCTCTGCGGGTCGAAGATCAAGCTATCGGCGTAAGGGAGGCGGCACACCTCCTCCAGCACCCGCCGCACCTCCTCCGGGGTGTGGGGCAGGCCCCGGGCCGCGAGGTCGAGGTCCTCGGTGGGGCGGGCGGCCTGCCCGTACCGGGCGAAGAGACTCAGGGCGCCCTTGAGCACGAAGTACTCCGCATAGGGGCTGGCGTCGAGTCGGGCGAGCAGCCCCTGCTGGGCGTAGAGCAGCAGCATGGCGTTGGCGGGCAGGTTGGGGTAGTGGGTGCGACCGAGGTGGCGCAGCCGGGCGAGGATACTTACCGGACTGGGGTCAGTGGTCCTGGTCATGCAGCAGCACCTCCAGGTCCCTCGACAGCTCCTTCCACACGCCCTGGTCCTTGCCCATCTGAATCAAGGCCTGCACCTGGACCCCGGGCTGCCCCAGATACTTCTTCAACCCCTCGAGGTAGAGGTCGCGTCCGAACCTCGGGGCGTAGCGCAAGAGGTCAGTTAAGGTCTTCTCCGGGCTGTAGGTGGTCAGTGGCCGCCCGCGGACGTCGAGGGTGGTCAGGCCCGCACGGTAGGCCCTGGGTCCGAAGTAGAAGATCTCCAGCGCGGGGAAGTCCACGACGGGTCGCCGATGACGGGCGGGCACAGCGAACTGCAGGGCGGCTGGCCGGGTCGTCGTCAAACCGTGCAGGTGCAGGGCGCTGACGAGGCAGGGGCGGGCGTAGGGGAAGCGCAGCTGCACCTCCAGCAGATCCTCGGCCTCCGCAGCGACCGCCTCCAGCTTGCCCGTATCCACCAGGCGGTATACCCCCCGCTGGGGCCGCTCGATCACGCCCCGCCGCAACAACCGGGTGAGGGTCATCCCCGGTACACCCGCCTGCACCGCGTCCCGCGAGGTCAGGTACCCGCCGCGTTGGACGAAGAGTTCAAGCACCGTTTCGGCCCCCTCAGCCACCATGTTCATAAGTGTAGGAAGTATAGGCCGATCATCCTACGATTTTGAACAGAACACCTCTCCAAGTTCTTACCCCATAGTCAAGTTGAGTTAACTGAGTTAGTAACTTTTTTTACAATTTGTTCGTATGGAAAAGAGCGCTTCCAGGTGGAAAGCTTTCGCAGCCAGGCAGTTGGCCTCCGCGCGACGGAGGCACTTGAGGTGGATCAGTCCTCTCACGCCTCTTCAAGATATCTTGCAATGTCACCCCCCACATGAGCTATATAGCGCACAGTCGTATTTACATGCTTATGTCCAAGTAGCTTGGATATGTCTAAGATGGGAATCTTTTTAATGTAAAGTCTGGTTGCCACAATGCGTCGGCAATCTCGGGACCTAAAGTTAATGTCTACAGGTAAAATCCCTGTGGCATGCAGGCGCTCCTGAAATTCACACAGCCATTGGTGTAACTCTCCTCCATGAAATCCTGACCTATAACTGTTCGTGCTCTTTTGCAATAAGAGGGGTGCGTCCTGTTGGACCTCATGCTCGCTCTCGGGCACGCCTACCACATGACCGCGGAGGACGTCCGCGGCCTGCTGCACTGGCAATGGCATAGCCCTCACCGTCGCACAGCCGCCCGATGGCCCACACCTTTCGCGGCCATCCAGGCTGGCGACCTGCATCAGGTCGAGTCCACGCTGTATCCGCATCCGCCCTCCGGGAGCTGGGGATGAGGCAGCCGGACAGCGCCTCCCCACCACAATCCAGGCCAGACGTCCCCAAGCCAGGACCGATCACCGAGGTCCTGGTCGAGCCGGGCAGTCACCAGCTGTGGGTGACCCTCGGCGGCGAGCAGACCCACCGCATTGACCTCACCCCCCTGCTGGCCGTCGAGACGTACCGGACCCTGCGTCTGCGCACCCTCTTCGCTCGGGTGCAGGTAAGTACAAACGGCCACCATCTGCTCTGGCCCGGCGGCGCCCGGCTGGACATCGCCTCCAGCCTGCAAGCCGGACCGCTCCCCGTGCGGACCCTTGCCGTCGTTCCTGCCCAGCAGCGGTACCGCCCCCTGCGTCCCCTGCCCATCGAGCCGACAGTCGTCCAGCGTTTGCTCCAGTTGCGCCCCGGCGAACTCGACCAGATCCTGCAACGTACTCCCGCTCCCGCCGAGGTGCTGTTCGCCCGCCTGTACGACCTGGGCGTCTTCCTTACTGGGCACTTCGCCCCCGAACACCTGGCCGCGCTCATGCGGCAGCCCTGGCGCTACGGCGAGCAGCGCTGCCCGGGAGAGCCGCTACTCCACACCATGCTTGGCTGGCTCCAGTGGGGCCGCCCCGACCTGATCGAGCGCCCCTGCATGCTCATCGCCACCGGTGAGTAACCCCTGGCTTGCGTAGGCTCACCAGGACATCTTCTCGGCCCCCCCTGCATCCGCAATCCCGCCCCACGGACCCCACACCCTGCCGACCTGCGAGGGGTCGTTTCCACCACCTGCTTTTAAGCGTTTCAACCCACGAGCTTCTGATACGCCGCATTGATCGCCTTCATTCGACGCTCGGCCAACTGACGGAACTCCGGCCCCAGATGCCCCACCCGGTCCGGGTGATACCTCTTGGCCAGCTCCCGGTACGCCGCCCGGATCTCCTCCGGCGAGGCGTCCGGCGCTACCCCCAGCACCTCGTGCGGTCCTCCCCCGCCATCCGCACCTCCCAGCGTCTCCAGGGCCTCGAGCAGCTCCGTCGCCCCCCCACGCAGACACCACACCTCGCCGATCAGCGAAAAGTCCGTGTCCCGGGCGCGGGGTTGCCACACCACGGGCACCCCCCGAAGCTGGCGCGCCGCGTGCCGCACCTGGTCATGGAGCTCCCGCCACGACTTCACCCGGTCGCCCCTTGGCGCTCCCAGGTCCATCCGGTCCGTCCTGGCCTTCACATCCACCACGTACTTCTCCCCCACCGGTGACACGAGGATGGCGTCCGCGTCGCCCCCCGAGGCCAGCAGCAGGTTCGGGATCATCTCCCACTCGAGTGGCATCAGGTTGTGCAGCTCCTGAACAGCCTCCACCTCGACCTGTCGCCCGAGGTCGGCGGGCGAGGGCTGCTCGAGGTTGCGCCGCATCTCGGACCAACCCTGCAACTGTTCGGCGAGGTCATCCGCCTTGCCGATCACCGTGCTCACCCATGCTCGGCGGTCGTCTCGTAGTCCCCCTGGGCCTGTGGGGGCTTGACCACCCACAGAACGTGCTGGCCGGTACTGACCACCCCGGGATCACGGGCGGCCAGAGCACGCACGGTGTCGGCCGTCACGTCTCGCCAATTCACGTACGGGGTGCCATAGCGCTGCTCCGCCCGCCCCGGCGTCACTCCGACGAAGAAGGTCTGCCCCTCCGGACTCACCAGGACCCGCGCGACGTGGTAAGCCTGCGGGTCCCTGGGCAGATAGACCTTCCAACCCTCACCCAGGCTTCGTGCCAAGCGTCCGAGGTCACCGGTGGCTACCCCGAGGCCCAGGGACGCGCAGCCGCCCGCCGCCGGGCGTTCTTCCGGTCCTACCTCACCACCATCCTCACCCGCGACGTGCAGGAGCTGGCCCGGGTCGAGGGCCTCTCGCAGTTGCCCAACCTGCTCACCCTGCTGGCCGCCCGGTCCTCAGGGCTGCTGAATGTCGCCGACCTCGCCCGGGACAGCGGCCTGCCACAGACCACCCTGAAGCGGTACCTGTCTCTGCTCGGGGCCGTCTTCCTGAGCCTGACCATTCCAGCCTGGGCCAGCAACCAGGGCAAACGGCTCACCAAGAGCCCCAAAATCCAGCTTGTGGACACCGGGCTCACCGCCCACCTGCTGGGACTGGACGTTCCGAGGCTCCGCCGTGAGCGGCACCACCTCGGGCCTCTCCTGGAGGCGTTTGTGACGCTGGAACTGCTCAAGGCCTCGGCCTGGAGTGAGGCGACGCCGACCCTGTATCACTACCGCACTCAGACCGGCCAGGAGGTCGATCTCCTGCTCGAGCACCCCGACGGCCGCCTGGTCGGCGTCGAGGTCAAGGCGACAGCGACGCCGAACGTGGGAGATTTTCAGGGCTTGCGGGCGTTGCAGGCCGACCAGTCGGACCGTTTTCACCGGGGAATCGTGCTGCACCTGGGGCCGCGCGCGGTTCCCTTTGGAGAGCGCCTCCATGCCCTGCCGGTGAGTGCTCTCTGGACCTGGCAGTAATGGACGGGCTGAGGCGGAACGTCACTGCGCCGGTCAGTGCCTGACCAGGGTGGTCCCACATGAGCGCTGCGGGCGGCTACGGCCATCCCTCATCGCGGTGTTCGCCAGGCTCATCCACAGGGGCTCTCACCGGAGTTCAGCCCCCCTCTGTTCTTCAGGTGCCAGATGTCTAGATGTACGGCCGCGCGAAGTCCGATCTGTTGCGTGCCGGGCTGCTGGCCGCCTCAGGGGAGGGGTCGCACCGGGACGGCGCCAGAACCGAATCATTCCGGCGTTGACAGCATTTGCTGTTGGGCTCCCTCAATCCCACCGAATTCGCGCAGTTGACTTGCCCCGGTGGACCGGGAGTCCAGCAGCCCGCGACAAGTGCGCGAACAGCCCGTCCCGGTCTCCCCTCCCCTGCCGATGGCCCCCTTCCTTACAGGCCGGTCCACTGGGACCAGCACTTCCAGGACTTCAGGGCATCTGGGAACAAACGGGCGTGAATGATGAAGTCTCTTTGTTTGATTGTTTACTACTTTGATACGAAACATCATCAGAGGGCGGGGCTGTCGTGTCCAGCACGGCGTTTTACCGGGATTCTCCCCCTTTCGTAACGGGAAAATCCCCCATTCATACCGGTATTTTCCCCCCGTTTCCCCCCATTCATGACGGGGTGCCGGCTCCAGTTCCCCCCATTCATAACGGTCCGTTTCCCCCATTCGTAACGGGTCCATTTCCCCCATTCGTGACGGCTCAGGCCCCTCAAATCCCCCATTGATAACGGGACTTACACCCGGCTTTCCCCCATTCGCAACGGGGTCTGGAGGAAAATGATAGAAACGTCGTTCTGGCGCGGAGAAAAAGGCAAAAGCCCCCATTCGGAACGGGGTGGGGTGCTCGCTCTTCCCCCATTCACAACGGTGTGGCGAAAAACCGTGGTGAGGGCTACACTAAGACGTTCTGGAGGATGCGTGGTCAAGCAGCCCGAGCAGGAGATGATGCTTCGCGAGGACCTCAACGTAGGGCAACTCGGGCTGATCTCGATTCAGCGCAAGATCGCGCCGGACTACACCGCCTGGAAGGTGGCCTTCGAACGGGCTGGGGTTCTGGGAGAGATCGAGTGCAACGGCGCGCAGAAGTATGGTGTGCCCCACGGCATTGACAACGACTCCTACCTGGCGTTGCAGGAGCTCTACATCGAGCACGGTTGCCCGGAAGACGGGCGCTTCGGCTTCACGATGTACCGGCTGCTGCAGATGTGCGGGTTGGACGACAGCGGTGCCAACCGCCGGATGATGCGCGAGAGTCTGGAGCGGCTCAGCGCCACGCAGTACTGGATCAGCGGCGCCTGGCGCAGCCACGAGGACGACGACTGGGTCACCGCCGGGTTCCGGCTGATCGAGAAGCTGGTGTTTACTCGGGCTCGCCGGGACACCGAGGGGGCCAAGCTGATCGCAGTCACCCTTCCGCGAGAACTCACGCGCAATATCCGCAACGGATATTTCAAACCCGTGAGCAGCACCCTGCTGCGCCAGCTCGGGCAGCCGGCGCGCGCCGCGTACCGGGTGCTTGATGCCTTGCGGCACGACCCCGTCCAGCACCAGTCACGCACCGTGAGTTTCCAAATTAACCTGATGGAGCTCGCCCAGCGCTGCGGGATCGCCAGCGACAAACCGGACAAGATTCGCCGTACGCTCGAACCCATCCACGACGACCTTTTGGGGGCCAAGTACTTGCGCGAGGTCTCGATCACCGGGCGGGGAAAAAAACAGGTGGTGAGCTACGTGTTCGGGCAGGCCGTCCCGGAGCCCGATGCCGAACTCGTCGCGCTCCTCGTTGCCATGAGGGTACCCATCGTGGCAGCCAAGAAGGTGGCGCTCGACTATCCGGAGCACGTGCGCGACGGGGTAAGACAGGCGCGGGCGATCGTGGAGCGTGGGTACGCGCCACAGAATTATGTCGGCTTCGTGCTCGACGTGGTGCGCTCGTATGGCAACGGCAAGTACGCGTGGCCTGAGGGCACTCAGGCGCCGGAGGTGGTGGAGGAGGGCCGCCAGCGCGCGCAGGTGCGGGTCAGACAGGACGTGCAGGCGCTGGATGAGGTCGTGCGCGCGCCTTCTGCCGAGGACCTCACGCGGACTCTCGCATTCCTGTTGATGGGTGAGGGGGTGCGCAAAGAGGACCTCGCTCGCCTGCCGGTAGCCACCCTGCAAGACTTGCATGCCCGGTTGCTTGGCCGTCCCCAGGAGGACCGCGCGGAAATCGCTCGGCAGGTCAAGACGCTCCTGAACGCACACCCATAGTCTGCCGTTACGAATGGGGGAAGGCAGAGTTCTGCTGGACCGTCTCCCGGCGGGGTAGCATGGCCCCAGCTATGAAGGTCATCACGTTTTTCAACCATGCGGGCGGCGTGGGCAAGACCAGCAGCGTGCGAGACATCGGGTTCACGCTGGCTCAGCTCGGCCACCGCGTGCTCCTGATCGACGCGGACCCGCAGGCCAATCTCACCGACTGGCTGGGTGTGCGCAGGATCGACCGGGATGGCGTCTCCCGTGACGTCGAACTTGGCGACACGCTGTACCCGGCAGTACTCGGGGACGACGACGCGGAATACGCGTTGCCTGAACCTGTGCGTGCGCACGGTCTCGACCTGATCCCCGGCCACCTGGACGTCGCTACCATCGAGCCGGTCCTGCCGGGACAATTGATGGGAGTGCTGCGCCTGAAGGAGGCCCTGCGACCCCTGACGGGGCGGTACGACTTTGTCCTGATCGATCCACCCCCGAGCCTGGGTCAGCTTAGCGCGCTCGCGGTGATCGCCGCCCGCTATGTGGTGGTGCCGGTGCCCGCGAGCGGCAAGGGGCTCAAGGGCCTACAGACGGTGGTCCAGATGCTGGCGCGCTTCCGCAAGGCCAACCCGGAGTTGACCCTTGCCATGATCCTGGTGACGCAGTACAACGACACGACCAACCACAGCCGGGAGAGCCTGGCTCAACTGCGGGCGGGCTTCGGCCACCTCGCGCCCATTAGCGCGCCCCTGGCGTATCGTCCCGCCCTGTACCCGGACTCCCAACTGCACGGCGAGCCGCTGCCCGCCTACTCCCACCGCAGCCCGGCTGTGGGGGAAATTATGTTGGCGACTGAACAACTCCTCGCGGCCCTGGGGGTGAGCGCCCATGCCTAAGACCGCCAGGAGGAGCCGGGCCGACGCCTTCGGCTCCCTGCTCGGCGCGGTGGAGGACCGGTCTCCCGCCGTGCAGCCGGTCGCCCTGGACCGGATCACCCTGCGCTCCGGCCAACCGCGACGCTTCTTTGGTGAGGCGTCGCTGGCCTCCCTGGCGCAGAGCGTGCGCGAACAGGGGGTCCTCCAACCGGTGCTGCTGCGTGAGGTGGAAGGGGAGTACGAGTTGATTGCGGGGGAACGGCGGGTCCGCGCCGCCCGGCTGGCGGGGTTGACCGAGATCCCTGCGACCGTGCGGCAGGTCTCGGACGAGGAAGCCGACCTGATGGCGGCGTTGGAGAACCTGCAGCGGGAAGACCTCAATCCGCTGGACGAGGTCGAAGCAACCCTCACCATCGTTTCACGGCAGCTCGGGATCGCGGTGGGTGAAGTCTTGCCCCTGCTGCACGCCCAGCGCCGGGCACCCCAGCCTGAGGTGGTGGAGCAGCTGGACCAGGTTTTCGCGCGGCTCGGTCGGAGTTCCTGGCGCTCGTTCGCCTCCAACAAGGCGGGCGTGCTCCGTTTCCCTGCGGAGTTGCTCAACCTGATGCGGCAGGGAAAACTGGAGTACACCCGGGCGGCGGCGCTTGCCCGTATCAAGGATCGGCAGCTTCGTGAAACCCTCATACAGCGGACCCTGGAGGAGAACCTCGGCGTCCGTGAAATTGCCGCTGCCGCGCGGCCAGCTCCTGCACACAAGGACCAGCTTGACCGCGTGCGGAGCCTGCTTGATCAGCGTACGATGGCTCGCCTTGGTGAGGAGCAACGCAAACAGGTGCAGCACCTGCTCTCCGAACTGGAGAAGGTATTCACTGGACCGCAGGGGAAGAAGGCAAGGCGCTCTTAACGTTAAGAGCAGCGAGCTGGGCTGTCCATGCGAAGGTTCAGTGGCCTACTTTCCTACGAACAGCCGAAGTGCGGTGACTCAATTGTGGGTACCTCTGGCGGAGTCCGAATCGACGCCTCTTCGTTCACGACTACGCAGCTCCCATCCGCTTGCCCGTCAACAAATTTCTAAAGCTCCATCAGTCGGGTACGGGCGGCTGTCAGCCCCCTTACCCCTAAAAAGCTCGCTGACCCCTCACCGCCTACAGGTGCGACCGTGGCCACCATGAAGGGCCTGCTGTTGGGCAGCCCGCTACGTCCCGTCATCACCGGCCTGAGCGTGGAGGCCGCCTCGCGGCACAGCCAGGTGCGCCTGCACGTCACGTTGCAGAGCACCCTCCCCGTGGCCGCCCTACTCGGTGACGAGATGTTCCGGAGCCTGCTGATACCGTTTACCCCTGTGGATGTGGAGCGGGGCAGGTGCACTTCGAGCACGGCGACCTAGCTTCCCTGAAGTCCACCGCCCACGTAGCCGGCGTCGATGTGGGCACCGCGGCCCTGCCGGAAGCCGTCGTCCAGGAGTACGTGTAGGCGCTGCGGTACCGAGGAGAGGGGCGGGCCGGTCTGCACCCTAAAGTGCAGCACACGGGAGCGGAGATCGCCGCCAGCAGCCTCAACTCTTAGTGGCGTGAGCCGGTGATCACCGCCCAGGGCGCGGTGTACCCATCCCGTCCGGAGATTGAGCGCGCGCCGGACCCCCTGAGCGGCAGTGAGCTGCCGCTCTTCTGATGGCGCCGAAGGGCGGGAGGGGGCGCACCGGTTCTTCAGCAGCATCTCCGTTGGACAAAACCACGTCCTCCGTGCACTCACCGCATGGTGACGGCAAGGAAGGGGACATGTTGAGGGGGCACGACGAGAAGAACGTCGCCTCCCTGATTGTCGTTCCGACCCAGGAATGGCTCCCGGAGGACATGCTGCGCCTCGAGCGCGTCGTGTTCCGCCCGAGCGGACGACCCGCCCGGATCGTGTGCGTGGGCGTTCCGGGCATCGATCTCGCCCGGGGGAGCGACAACGATTTGCTGGTCGTCGCGCGCACCCGGCAAGTGAGCGCCCCATACTCCCCGGGCGGCGCTGCGCGAGTCGGGTGAAACCCCAGCGCGCCTCGGGGCGGGGTTCTTACCTTTGAGTTGGTAGGGAGATCGCCATGCGCCTGTCACCTTTGCCGGTCCCCGCCCGACCTCTTCCCCCGGACCTCGCTCTGTGGCTGGTCGCACTCGCGGCCGGCCTCGCGCCGGTGTCGCCTCTCGCGGTGCAGGTCACCTTTCATCTGCTGCCCTCCGCCCTGTGGCCCGTAGTGGGGGAGAGGTCGGCGCGGCCCCTCCTGTTGGCCCGGGCAGGCTCCCTCAGCTTCTCTCCTGCCCCGGACTTGGCCGGTGAGGGTTCGCCGCTCCTGGCCCACCGCCCGAACGGTTTGGAACTCCGGCGCATCGACGGCGAACAGGCCCTGACCCTTCACCACTTCTTCGACACCACCCGGCGGTGCAGCGGGCTCGCGCCTTGACGTCGGCGAAGTGTTGGGGCGGGCGCAGAGGGTTCGGCAAGATTGGGAGCGGCGATTCCTGGGGCAGCGGGCGCGGAGGCGACGATGCAGCCCAAAGCGTGGACACCACCCGGTGCTGAACTTGAAGTATTGAAACTCTTTGTTCAGGAACGGGAGGCCATCGTCAAGGAGCTGGTACGGGCCAAGAGCCGGCGGCACTCGCTGAAACAGCGTCTGGAAGCCGACATGCTGGTGGTGCAGCTCACGGAGGCACGGATCGCGTTCCTAACCGGGCAGATTGAGGCGCTGGACCGCGAACCGTGGGCATGGGTGAATACCGTGCTCCACCTTGGGCGCCGGGTCGAGCTGCTGCAAGCTCTGCCGGGCTTCGGTTTTCTGGTGTCCCCAACGGTGTCGGTGGGGACGAACGGGCTAAGCACGATGGAGACGAGCCGACAGTTCGCGGCGTATGCGGGCGTATCGGGGTCCCGACACGATCCAGCAATTTTTGTGGCGTGGAAAGAGGGCTTCTCTCCTCCGGTCGAAGCACAGGTTCGCTCGGTTCGGGCCAAAGCCTGGGCTCCACTTCGGTCACGTGTCGTCTTGGCCTTACTCACCCAGCCCTAAGCGGTGTCGGTTGCTTGTGACGGATAGAAACCCACGGTCACCAACCTCTTGTGTAGAAACAATGGATTCAAGACAGACCATTCGTCTCGATATAGATTATGTTGGTCGCATTAATCAGGTAGGTGCGCTGGTCCTGCACGAACTCAAAGCTGCCACGTCCCTCAGTGATAATTTTTCTCAATTGAGCCTGTTGCTCGGAACTTGCCTTTTCAATGTAGAGGGTCTTGTTATCTACCAAGACGATGGTCAAGTTCATGTCTCAGCCTAACCTGAGTCACAGGGCCGGGTCTAAAGCCACCCTTAACTTGTGCCCAATGCGGTTCAGGGTCTGGAGGAAGTGCCGCTCTTTCGAGGCGGCAGGGCGTGGCCTCCGTGTATGGACGCTGGAGAGACCAGCCCAGGGCTTCTGGGGGTTTTCGTCGGTGGGGGCAATCCCGCCGTTTGGGGTCGGGGAAAGGTGGAGGCTTCGTGTCGTCCGACTCCAGTGGGGGTCAGAGGGAGCAAAGCTCACGGCTGCTGATGAAAGTGGGGATGCGGAACTCCTCGGCCCGGCGCCGCGCCGCCCGCCGCTGTTGGGCGGTCCGGGCGTAGTCCAGCGCGTAGACGTCCAGGCCGCTTCCCTGGAGGCGCGTGAGCAGGCTGGAGGTGTAGTCGAGTTCGTGGGGGTGGAGGGAGCGGTAGCCGTCCTCCCAGGTCGTGCTGAACGACTCGATCAAGACCCCGTTGACCAGGGAGGTCAGCTCGGGCAGCAGGTCGAAGCCCCGGTTGGCGAGCAGGTAGGCCCCGGGAAAGGTCTCCCGCAGGAGGCGGACGGCGTCCAGCAGGCCAGGGCGGTCCTCGGGGAACAGGAAGCTGCCGTCGAGGGTGTCCAGCAGCAGACCGTCGTGATGGCGGAGGTACTCCCCGGCCTGGTTGAGGAGGTGGGCCCGCCACGCCGGGTGCGCGACCTCCACGTACCAGGTGTTCCAGGTGGCGTTCGCGCGGCGGCGCGGCCAGGGCGTGGGCGCGGGCGTCGGGTCCTCCCCGACACTCAGGTACGCGAGCGTCCGGACCCCGCGCGCCCGCAACCGACGGACCTGGGCCGGGGAGTAGTGACCGGCTTGCAGGACCACCGTCTGGAAGGTCCCCAATTTCCGGACACGGCCCTGCCCGTAGTACACGGCGAAATCACGGGGAGGGGGCTGGGGATGGGCGGGGCATGGGCTCCCGGTGCGGGTCTTGGTCATGGGTCTCCAGACGTGGGGTGGGCGTGAGGCCCGGGGCCGGGACAGGGAAACGGCCTCTCCTGAACGGGGGGCCGCGCCCTCTTTTCAAGGCAGATTGAACGTGCGCGTCTGGTTGGGGCTGAAGTTCCAGGAGCTGATCGGCCGCCCGCCGTATTGCTCGACACTCTGGCCGGCGGTGAGTCCGGTGACGTAGACGGCGCCCCCCGCCGGGGAGGTGATGGACACCCGCCGGGCGGCCCGGTTCACGACGGCCCGGACGTTGGCCTTCATGAAGACGGTCCGGCGCTTCATGTAGACGCCCAGGTCGTCCCAACGCAGCGTCTTGAGCGGCAGGGTGCTGTAGCGGGTGTACTTGTCGAGCAGCGCCCGTTCCCAGTCGCTCGCGACGCTGCGGCCTGGCGTGTACTCGCGCAGGTTGGACTGGTGCATGTAGTGCGGGTACGCGCCGCCCGCCAGCACGTGCGAGAGCGCCAGGTCGCTTTCCTTGTCGAGGACCTCCGCGTAGCTCAGGTTGTGGTCCCAGTAGGGCCGCGTGCCCCCCGGGCCATAGACCGCGTTGTACGACGCGGCGATTTCGGCGGGGTCGGTGGCGTAATAGAAGATGTTGGTGGGCCAGCGGGGCACCAGGAAGATGGTGGGGTTCAGGGGGTGGTCCATCCCGCAGTTGTGGCACGAGGGGTCCCACTGGCTGCTCACGGAGTGGTTGGACGCGAGGAACTGCACCCCGGCGTCCTGAGACGCCAGCAGGAAGTTCATGTTGGAGGCCTGGAGCCCAAAGTCGGTCTTGACCCCTTCGCCGTCCGGGTTGTAGTAGCCCAAGCCCGACATGTCGCCCGTGACGAGGCTGCGGGTGCTGCGCACCAGCCCGAGTTTCACGCCGATGCTCTTGTTGCTGTTCACCTGCACGTAGGACTCGTCGCGGGAGAGAAAATCCATGTACAGGTGATCCCGGGTGTGGTTGAACCAGTCGAAGCTGCCCGCGAGGCACCGGCTCATGCTGCTCAGCGGGTCGGGGCTGGGCGCCGCGGGGTCGCAGCTCAGGGGCGCCGCCGTGTTGGCACCGCCGCCGTTGTAGGCGATGGCGAAGCGGAAGGTCGTGGCAACGTCGTACCCGGTTTGCAGCGCCGTCTGCTGATTGCGCAGGGACAGGGCGTCCTGGGCCGAGATACGGAAGCTGTCCGGGGCAATCTGCCCGGTCGCCGGGTCGTAGCGGTCGTTGGGCAGAAACCAGTCGTCGATGTCGAGCTGGTTGTAGCGGCGGTACTCCCCGACGTACAGCCCCCGGGTCACCCAGTCGAGAAGCGCGAGGTTCAGGAGCTGGCTGTGCAGCAGGAACGGGTTGTGGGCGAAGGTCAGCGCCAGCCGCTCGCGTCCGTCGGTGGTGGCCGAGGTGGCGGCCAGCACGCGGCCCCCGGCGTCGGTCAGGAGGGGCTGGGTGCCCGCGACCCCCTCGGCGGCGGTCACGGTCGCGGGGTAGTTCCAGGCGTGGCGGACCGGCACCGTCGCCCCGGGGCGCAGGTCCCGGAACACGGCCCCCCCGGCGGCGGTGGTCCGCAGGTCCGCCGTGTCGGAGGCGCTGCCGTCCACGGGGCGCAGGCCGTAGTCCTCGGGCCAGGTTCCGGGGTAGGTGTAGAGGGCCAGTTGCCGCGCGCCGTACAGCCGCTCGTACTCCCACAGGAGCTGCCACTCCGGCACGTCCAGGGCGCTTTGCCACTGGCCGTTCGCCTCGTACAGCAGGGCGTTGTTCGTCAGGATGACGCCTTGGTAGCGGCCCGAGCCGTCGGCGTTCATGAGGGCCCCTTCCGTCAGGACCGCCGCGGTGGCGTCGAGAACGTCGAAGGGCACCCCCGCCTGGCCGAGCAGCGTCCTGGCCGTCTCGAGGTTGGGATCGCCCGCTCCGGCGGTGACGACCAGCATCCGCAGGGCGAACACGTTCGGGTTGGCGGTGCCCGTGAGGGCCTGGGACCGGAACGTGCCCGGCGAGGACGGGGGCGGCTTGGGGATGGGCGGGCCCCGGAAGTCCGGCAGCTTTTGCAGGTTGCGGCCCCTGGGCTGGGCGGGCGTGGTGGACTGGAAGTGCTTGTGGCCCTTGCCCTTGGCCTTGCCCTGGGTGTGCAGTTCCGGGGAGTCCACGGCGCCGGTGGGCGCGCCGGTGGTGGGGGCGTTGCAGGCGGTGAGCAGCGCCGCGGTGACGGTGAGCAGGCTGCAAAAGCGGCTGGGGTTCATGGGGACGTCCTTTCCTGCTCAGGTCACCGGCAGGCGGTGGGTGTTCGCGCGGACGGTGCCCTGCCAGAGCGCCGCGAGGGCGTCCTGGAGGCTGTAGGCGGGGGCCCAGCCCAGGCGGCGCAGGCGGCGGGTGTCCCCGTGCTGGGAGGGCACCGCTCCCGAGCGGCTCGACCCGGCGGCGTTCTCGTGGATGCGCCCCCGGAATCCGGCGAGGTGAGCCAGCTCCTCGATCAGGGGCCGGGCGGGCACCGCCTCGCCGCGCCCGACGTTGAGCACCGGGTCGGCGGGTGGGCGGCGCACCACGGTCTCCACCGCGCGGGCGAGGTCGCGGGCGTCGATGAAGTCACGGCGGGCGCTCAGGTCGCCGAAGGTCACGTCCGGCAACCCGAGCTGCACGGCCCGCTGGAACTCCAGGGCGGCGCGGCCCGGCAGCGACCCCTCGCTCTGGCCCCGCCCGATGGGGTTGCCCACCCGCAAGACGGTGACGGGAAACGCCCCCCGCGCGGCGAGCAGCGCGTGCGTGCCCGCGAGTTTGGTGACCCCGTACGGGCTGCCGGGCCGGGGGGGCGCGTCCTCGTCCACGGCCCCGGGGTGCGGGCCGTACTCGGCGGCCGAGCCCAGGTGCACGACGTGGATGGGGCGCCCGCAGGCGGCCACCGCCTCGATCAGGTGCTCGACGAGCGTGACGTTCGCGCGGGTGAGTTCGGCGAGGTCGCCCGACGTGCGCCCCGCGCAGTTGACGACCGCGTCGGGCCGGGCCTGGTCGAGCAGGTCGAGCCAGGTGCCGCTGGCGACGCTGGAGAGGTCGAGGGCCCGGGAGCGGGGCCCCGCCCGGACGCTGAGGCCGGGCTGCCGGGCGAGGTGGGCGTGGACGTGTCGGCCCAGGAAACCGTGGGCGCCGAGAATGAGCAGCCGCACGCAGGGCCCTAGATCGCCACGTGGGCGGCGGGCTTCAGGACGTGCAGCGCCACCTGGGGAAGCAGCCGGGGCTGAAGCTCGTCGAACTGCTGGTTGGCGAGGTCGTAGTCGTCGGGGCGCCCGATGTCCAGCCAGTAGCCCCGGAAGGCGAAGCTGCCCGGCCATCTCCCCTGGCGCAGCAGGTCGCAGATCAACCGGTCCATGCCCAGCGGCTCGCCCGCCGGGTATCCGGCCAGGGCGGCGCGGGTAAAGGCGTACACCCCCATGCTGACCTCGAAGTCGAACACGGGCTTCTCGCGGAAGCCGACGATCTGGTCGTGGTGGATGTCGAGCACGCCGAACTCGCTGTGGAGTTGCCGCGGGTAGGTGGCGACCGTGATGGGGGTCCCCGCCCGCCCGTGCGCCTCCAGCAGCGCCGCGAAGTTGAGGTCGGTCAGCACGTCCCCGTTCATCACCAGGAAGTTCTCGGGAAGGTCCTGCGCGATGGGCAGCAGCGGCCCCACCGTGCCCAGCGGGTGCGTCTCCTCGACGTACCGGACCGCCAGGTCGAAGCGGCTGCCGTCGCCCACGAACGCGCGGATCAGGGGGGCCATGTGGCCGACCGCCAGGGTGATGCTGTGGCACCCCTGGTGGCGCAGTTGCATCAGCAGGATTTCCAGGATCGCGTAACGGTTCCCGATGGGCATCAGCGGCTTGGGAACACAGGTGGTGTAGGGGCGCAGGCGAGAGCCTTTTCCTCCGGCGAGAATCACGGCGTGCATGGGGCACCTCCAGGAAGGGTGGGCGGGGATCACACGTTGTAGAGGTTGGTCTTGTAGCGGGCGAGGTTGCGCGGGTCGGTGAACCACTCGACCGTCTCCTCCAGGCCCCGGCGCAGGGTCGTTCGCGGCCCCCAGCCGGTCAGGCGCCGCAGCTCGCCGCTGTCACACACCAGGCGCCGCACCTCGGACTGCGCGGGCCGCACACGCCGCTCTTCTTGCTCCACCCGCGCGGGGACGCCCATGATGTCCGCGATCAGCCCCAGCAGGTCGCCCACGCTGATCTCCTGGCCGTTGCCCGCGTTGAGCGCCTTGCCCAGCACCTGCGGCCCGGCCTCGCCGACCGCCATGAACGCGGCGGCGGTGTCGCGCACGAAGGTGAAGTCGCGCGTGGGCGTCAGGTCCCCCAGCCGCACGCTGGATTCTCCCGCCGCGAGCTGCGCGATGATGTTGGAGATCACCGCCCGCGCCGACTGCCGGGGCCCGAAGGTGTTGAAGGGCCGCAGGGTCACCACCGGGAGGTCGAAGCTCGCCACGTAGCTCCCCACGAGCTGGTCCGCCGCCGCCTTCGACGCCGCGTAGGGCGACTGGGCGTGAATGGGGTGGCTCTCGTGGATGGGCACCGTGCGGGCCGTGCCGTACACCTCGCTGGTGGAGGTGTGGACCAATCGGGGCGTGCCCAGGTGCCGGGCCGTCTCCAGCAGGTTCAGCGTCCCGATCACGTTCGTCTCGATGTACGAGCGCGGCGCCTGGTACGAGTAGGGGATGGCGATCAGGGCCGCGAGGTGGTACACGGTGTGCGCGCCCTCCATCAGGCCGCGCACCGAGCCGGGGTCGCGCACGTCGCCGGGGCAGACCTCAACCCCCTCCAGCACGTCGCCCGGCAGCGTCTCCAGCCAGCCCCACGAGTTGAAGGAGTTGTACTGCACCATCGCGCGCACCCGCGCGCCGCTCCGGACGAGTCCTTCCACGAGGTGGGAACCGATAAAGCCTTCTGCGCCGGTCACGGCGACGAGCTGGGTCATGGGGGGTGCTCCTGGGGGCCCACCCGGGAGGGGCGGGCTTCGAGAGGGGCGGGGGGGCGCGGGGCCGGACGCTCGGGGGGGGGCGACGTGGGCGAGCGGGACCGGGGCCGGGGGAGCGGGGGGCGCCTGTTCATGGCCGGGCCTCAGCGGTAGGTGGTGGGGCGGCCCAGCGCACCCAGCATCCCGGCGAGCAGCACGGCCAGCGCGACGAGGACGCCGACGACGGGTACGAACGGCAGGTCGGCGAGGTCGGCGGCGAGCAGGGTCAGCCCCGCGAGGGCCCAGGCGGCGAGCGTCACCCGGACCTGCCCGAGGTTGCTCAGCACCGCCCCGAGAAAGAGCGCCGTGCCGTACGCGATCAGGGGCAGGGTGAGCGCCGCGCCCGCCCGCACGAGGTCGGCCCCGCCGGGCCGGGTGAACAGGACGTGGCCGCTCACCAGCACGATCACCACCGCCGCGTTCAGCAGGGGCGCGCCCAGCAGCGTGAGCACGCCGAGGAGGGCGCCCCGGCGGCGCGCGAGGGCGTAGAGGCGGACCTGGGAGGCCAGCGCCACGAGGACCAGCCCCGCGAGGCACGCGGCCACCAGCGGGCCCAGGTGGCCCGGCACCGCGCCGAGGAGCAGCGCCGGGACGTGCGCGAGGAAGGGGAGGGCGGAAACCGCGCCCGCGCGCAGCACGTCCAGGCCGACGGGCTGGGTGACCAGGACGTACACGCCGATCAAAACGACCAGGGCCGCCGCGTAGAGCAGGGCCGCCCCCAGCAGGGTGAGCAGCCCGAGCAGGGCGGCGCGGCGCAGGTGGCCGTGCGCGCGCCCGAGGGCCTGCAAGCGGGCCTGGTAGCTCAGGCTGAGCACCTCCATCGCCCCGACGCTCACCACGACGGGCAGCAGGGCGCCCACGCCGAGCCGCTCCCAGATCGCCGCGCCGAAGGCCACGTTCACGAACACCGCGCAGGACCAGCCCGCCGCCGCGTGGAGCAGGGCCTGGGTCCAGGCCGGGGGCGGGGTGGGCGGCCCGGAAACCCGTCCTGCCCGGACGGCCACCGCCCCCAGGGGCAGCAGGGCCGCCGACGCCAGCACGGTCCAGGCCGCGACCACGGGAAGGGGGAACTGCGGCCACAGCGCCCCCCACAGCCCGTAGATCAGGCTGGGCAGGTAGGCCAGGAAGGCCAGCAGGGACCGGTTGAGCACCAGCAGGGCGCCGAAGGCGGTCAGGGACAGCCCCGCGAGGGCCCCGACCACCCCGGCGGGGAGGGAGGGCTGGTTCAGGAGAGGCGCGGTGACCGCCGCCGTCACCCCGCAGGCGGGCGCGGCCCACAGCACGGCCCGCTGGAGAAAGCGCCGCTGCCGGGCCCCGGTGAGGGCGTAGCCCAGGCTCGCCATGCCCTGGCTCCAGCCCCAGGCGAACACCACCGAGGTGAATAGCGCCGCCTGCGCGCCGGGCACCCCGCCCAGCTCGGCGACCGCGACGGCGAGCGCGGCCCCCGGCATCGCGTAGAGCACGCCGCGCGGCGCGAGCGTCCAGGGGACGGGCACCCGGGGCGCGGCCAGCGGGGCGGGGTCCCGGTAGGGCAGGGCCCCGAACAGGACCTGGGCGCAGGCGAACACGCTGGGCTGGCCGTAACGGTCCCGGGCCACGTCGTCGTTGAGGCCGCTGGCCTCCAGCGCGGCGGCGATCTCCTCGGCCTGGGTGGCGTGGGCGCAGGCGGGGCCCAGCTCACGTCCCAGCGCCAGAAGGGGAGGGGGGAGCGGCGACCCGGCGGCCCGGGGCAGCGTGTTCGCGGACATGCGTCACCTCCTTGGCCGGGGGTCGGGGGGCGGTGTGGGCGAGTTCGGTGTACATCTGCCGGTACGCCTGGACGCAGTGCTGGACGGTGAACATCGTGAGCACGCGCTCGCGGGCCTCCTCGCCCAGCCGCGCGCGCCGGGGCGCGTCGCTCAGGAGCTGCACGACGGCCCCCGCGAAGGCCTCCGGGTGGCGCGGCGGCACGACCAGCCCGGTCGGCCCGATGGCCTCCCGCACCCCGCCCACGTCGGTGGCGATCATGGGCCGCCCGGTCGCCATCGCCTCGATCACCGAGTACGGAAAGCCCTCCGAGATGCTGGAGAGGGCGACCACGTGCCCCGCCGCGTACGCCTGCGCGACGGTGGGCACGCGGCCCTCGAAGGTGACGTGCTCGCCGAGCCCGAGTTCCCCGATGAGGTCGCGGCACCGAGCGGCGTACGCCTCGTTCCCGGCGGGCACCGGGCCGAAGAGCCGCAGCCGCGCCTGCGGCACCTGGGCCCGCACCAGGGCGTGCGCGCGAATCAGGGTTTCGAGGTCCTTGATGGGGTCGATCCGCCCGACCCAGGCGACGGTGGGGGTCTCGGGACCCGCCGTGGGAAACGCGAAGAGGTCGGGTTCGATCCCGTTGTACACCGGGCGGATTCGGGCGGGGTCGGCCCCCAGGTGGCGCTGCCAGCGGATGTTGAAGTTCGAGGCGGGCGAGATGATGTCGGCGGCCGCGTAGGCGGCCCGGGTGAGGTGCAGGTAAAAGCGCAGCAAGAAGGCGCGGGTGCCGGGAGACAGGTACCTGGAGGCGGGGGCGAGGTAGCGCTCGCGCAGGTAGACCCCGTGCTCGGTCAGGATGAAGGGCGTGCCGTAGGCGTGCTTGCTCGCCAGGGCGGGCAGCGCGGCCAGCCCGTTGGACACGGCGTGGGTGAGTCTGCCCTCGGGGGGAGGCGGCGCGAGCGGGCGCAGCAGGTGGGCCAGCCAGAGGGCCGCGTCGAGTGCGTCGCGCAGGGTGGGGGCGGGAATGGCGGTCGGGGGCCGGGCGCCGCCCGGCGCGAGGGTGGCCCCGCGCGCCCACAGGAAAAACAGCAGGTCGGCGTTGCGCGGGTCGCCGAGCGCGGCGTTCAGGTCGTGCCGCCCGGCGAAGGTCACGAGGTCTCCCAGCGCCCGGGTGAAGAGCCGGGTCGCGTCCTGGTCCGGGCTGAGCAGCGCCCCGACGAGGCGGGCGAAGGGTTCCTCGAAGGCCGCGCGCCGGAAGCGGGCGCCCCGGGAGCGCGCGCCGCCCTCCCCCCACAGGGGCAGCACCGTGACCTGCCGGACGTTGGGGGACAGGGCGCAGCGCACGGCGTCGGGCGCCCCGCTCAGGGCGAGCACGTGGAAGTCGAAGTCGTGCAGGCCCGAGACCAGTTGCTCGCACCAGACGCTGACCCCCCCGAGATAAAGCGGGTAGGTCCCCTCGGTGACCATCACGGCTGGCCCGGTCATCCTCGTCGGCTCGTCTCGCGCCCCGGCCCTACAGGTCGATGCCCAGGTCGCGGCGGGGGGACAGGGCGCCGCGCAGGCGGTCGAGGTCCTCTAACCGGGCGAGCCGCCGCTCGAGTTCGGCGTTGACGCGCAGCACGCCCTCCAGCCGGGACCGCAGCACCTTCAGCTCCCGGTCCAGGTCCAGCTTGCCGGGACGGGGGGACGCCGGGGAGGGGTTCGGCACACGGTGACGGATGGTCTTCATAGGGCGCCCCCTTTGGGGAAAGATCAGGCCAGGAATTGCAGGTGGCTGCGAAAGGAGGTGAACGTGGTCGCGCTCTGGCGGGTGGCCGAGCGGGCGTCGATGCAGTACCCGGCGCCCTGCCGCGACCGCAGCAGCGGGGTCGGGCACAGGGGCAGCAGCTTGTGCCGCAGGTGGTGCAGGTGGGTGGGGGCCTGGCCGCACTCCGCCAGCGCCTCCAGCTCGGCGCGGCTGAGGTACTCGCCGGGGCGCTCCATCAGAACGCGCAGCAGCCTGAACTCCGTCGGCGTGAGGGCAACGGGCTGCCCATGCAGGTGCGCCGCGCCGCTCGCGACGTTCAGCCGCAGCGGGCCCACGGTCAGGGTCTCACCCCGGGCGTGGGGCAACTGCGCCGCCAGCACGGCGCGCTTCTGGTGGGGTGGCGTCCCGAAGGGGAGGTAGGCCCGCGCCCCCAGCCTGTGCAGCAACCGGACGTGCCGCTCGGGCAGCAGCGGCCCCACGACCACGCTGGGCAGCGGGTGCAGGGCCTGCAAGATCGCCGCGAGTTCCGGAACCGCCACCTCCCCGACGACCAGAACGGCGAGCGCGGCCTCGGCCCGCTCCCCCCGGACCCCCTCGGGACCCGCGACGTGCCGGGGGCGACACCCGAGGTCCCTGAGGATGTGCCCCACCGAGACCAGGGGCGGGGAGGCCGTGCCGATCAGCAAAACGTCTTGCACTGTCTTCGCTCCTCCTGTCGAGCCATGAGAGGTCTCGTGGCCGCGCCTGAGCGCGCCACAACGCCGCCAGCAGGCCCGTGGGCCCGTTTACATGAAGAAACTTTTATCTCGGTCAGTTACAAAGAGGTGACTGAGCCTGTGCAAACCCCGGCTCGACATTTCACGATTGACACGTTGTTTCACGGAGATACCCCTCCAAACTGGAGTAGTATTCCCCCCTACAAATTTAAGGTAGGCTTAAATCTTCAGTTACTCGTGCTCATCTAATTTTGGTATCGATGGCGGACGCAGCCCAAGAAGAGAGCTACCCCGCGCTAAGCCAGGCATAACCTTGTAGGTTCGGAGCCTTGCGCCCGGGTGTCGAGAGGGGTAGGCCGGGCTACGTTCCGCGCCGCCGCTCTCCCGTCGGCCAGCCGCGTTACGGCCAGGGGGGTGACTGGGGGTCGCCGGGGTTGAGCCGCAGCCGGTCGAGTTCGAGGTCGGCGACGTAGGGGATCAGGCCGTGGGCGCGGGCGGTGGCGTAGGCGTCGCGGACGTTCTGCGAGTCGTCGGCGTAGTCGACGGTCAGCACCGGGAGGCCCCGGCGGCGGTACTCGGCGTAGTCGCCGAGCTGGTGGCTCCGGTACGTCTCGGAAGTCCGGCGGTCGGTGGCGGCGTAAAAGGTTTCCTCCTGGGCGGTGGCGTCGATGCAGCGGGCGAGCCGTCCGCCCTCCTCCCAGATCAGCTCGGAGGCGTTCTGGGTGATGATCCGGAAGTCGGCCCGGCGGGAACGGGCCTGGGCCGTGAGACGGCAGACCCAGTCGATCATCTCGCGCCGGGCGCCCGCCCGCTCCGGGAAGTACTGGTAGGCGTCCACGAGGTCGAGATAAGCCCCGTCGAAGCCCTGGGTGATGACCGTCTCCAGGTACGCCAGGATGAGGGCCTGCCACTCGGGCTGCCAGTACTCGACGACGTAGTTCCCGGGCCAGCCTGGATCGGGGGCGCTGATCCACCCGGGGCGGCCCGGCCCCCAGCCCGGTCGCCAGTAGGAGCGGTAGTCCTCCGCCTCCCCGATGCTGAGGTAGGCGAACAGAAGCTTGTCCCGCCGGGCGAGGGCCACCTCCCGGGGGGTCCAGCGGTCCGTGTCCGCCCCTGTGGCCGAGAAGTCCACGACCACCAGTTGAAAGCGGGAGGCCGCGACCTCCTCCAGGCGGCGGGGGTAGTTCTGCAACTGGTAGGCCCAGCTTTGCACGTCGCGCAGGTGCAGCTCCGGCCCCGAGGCCCGGACGGACGCGCTCCCCGTGTCACACCCCGCGCAGAGCGTCAGGGCGGCCAGGGCCGCGAGGGAGACGAGAACGCCCGTGCGGGTCATCGGAAACCTCCTGGGAAAGGGCGCGTCACCGGGAAAGGGAGTGCCAGCGCGGCTGCGCCAGCACGTGACCCAGGGCCGAGGCCACCCGGCCCACCGTCTCCCGGTCGGTGACGCCGAAGTCGCCACTTCCCGCGGGGCGGGCGGCGTACACGGCGGCGATGGGCGCGCCCGTCCCGTCCACCACCGTCTCCAGGGCCAGGGGGGGTCCGGGCTCGGGAGCGGGCCCCGTCTCGCCCGCCGGTTGCCCGAGGGCCCGCGTCAGCGCCGCGTGGGCAGCCGCCTGCACGTCCGGGGGCAGGGCGGGGTGGGCGGCGGACGTCGGCCACGTCTCCGGGAGGGGGTACGGCAGCACCCCGGCGTAGCCCGCCCCGACCTCCTCGACCAGGAAGCCCCGCCCCCCCCCCGCCAGCCCCTTCCAGCTTCGGCTGGAACTCAGGCGCCTCACCAGGCCGAGCAGACGGTGGCTCCGGGCGAGGTCCGCGGCGAGCGCCGGGAGGTCGAGGTTGGGCGGCCGGACCTTGCGCATGAGGATGGCTCCGGCCAGGGCGCGCCGGGGGCAGGGCAACGAGGAGCCGATGTGCCGGGCCGGGTAGGGCTGCCCCTGCTTGATGCGCTCGACGAGGTCCACCGTTCCGGGCATGGGGCTGTCCCCGATCTCGTGCTGGATGAACCTCAGGTAGCGCCGGTAGTGGGTGACCGCGCTGTGCTCGTCCTGGGTCAGGCACAGGCACGTGATCAGGTCCTGCTGGTAATTCTCGCCCAGCAGGGGGTCCAGGTTCAGGGCGCCCGCGAGGTGGCGGACCGCCGCATGGCACTCCAGGCCGTCGCAGTGCAAAAAGGCCACCTCGAGGAGCGTGCGGACGTGGGCCGTGTACAGCGACGTCCGGACCTCCTCGGCCCACTCCGCCGGGTTCTCGGGCAGAAAGTCGCCCGCGTAGAGGCTCAGCGCGTAGGCGTAGTGGCGCAGGCGTTCCTCGCGTGTCTCGGCCCGCTTGCCCGCGCGCAGGGCCTCCCGGTATAGGTGCAGGTCCGAGCGCTCGTGATACCGCTCGGCCAGGCGGTAGCGGTGGTCTTGCTCCACGACCGCCGCCGGGTCACCCAGCGCCCGCCGCAGACGGTAGAGCGTCACCTTGAAGTGGTTGCGTCCCCCGTCGGCGTCGGCGTGCAGAGACAGCCGCTGAATGATCTCCGACCGGCTGTAGCCCTGGGGGTGGCTGAGCAGCAGAAAAAACAGGTGCCGGGAGGCGGTCGAGGGCCAGTTCACCTCCAGGCCGGAACGTTTGACCGTCCCCGTTCCCAGGCTGGTGATGCGAAGCGACATGGCGGACCTCCATAACCCTTCGGGAGAATGGAGAGCGCGGTTCTGGCAGTCGTCCTCCGCGCAAGGCCGTCTCTATTTAACTCCTTTTCGTCATCACCCATCGGGGATCAGGCCTCTCGGTCGGGCACCTCTCTCACCCCGCCCCAGAAGAACGCCAGACACCTCGACCCATGCTCGAAGGTGGACGACGGAGCAGCGCGCAAAATCGCCGAGTCCGTGTTCGCGGCCCGGGTGGCGGTGGGCCTGCATCGGGCGGTCAGAACGCCCGCAACCCTGCGGCTCAACGTGGCGCTCATCGTCCTTGCCGACAACCTCGAGGGCCGCAACCTCAGCCCCCGACCAACCCGCCCCCTCCGGGCAACCGTTCAGCCGCGTCCACCACGGCTCGAGGTGGGGGTTGCTCCTCCTACGTTTCCAACGCACGGGCGGGTCGTGGGCGCTTCCCCACCGTTCCTCGCGGGGCGGTTCGCAGCGGGGCTGATCCAGGACCAGGTGGTGTTCACGCCCAGGCCGCCGGGCTGACCGTCAGGACCGGGCTTCCTGACGCCGAGGCTGCCTGTTCCCCGTGGCCCGGGCCGGGGCGCGGACGAGGAGCACCGGGACCTTGACCCGGTGCAGCACCGCCTCCGCGACGCTTCCCAGGCAGAGGTGAGCGAGCCCCGTGCGTCCGTGGGTGCTCATCACCACCAGGTCCGCGCCCCCCCCCGCTCCACCTCGTCCGCGATCACCTGCGCGACGGGCCGGCCCTCCGTCTCGAGGCACATCACGCGGGCCTCGGGGGAGGCGATCTCCCTGCGGGCCCGGTCAAGGAGACCCAGGCCGTCTTCCAGCAGACGCTCGCGCGCTTCTCCGTAGTCGTGCTTGGGGCCTAACCCGAAGGACTCCCCCTCCAGGTACGTCTCGGGCGGGAGCGTGTAGGGCGGCACGACGGAGAGCAGGGTCAGGGTGGCCCCGTAGCGGCGGGCGAGGTCAGCGGCGAAGGGCAGGGCGAGATTTCCCAGGGCGCTGCCGTCGGTCGTGGCAAGGATGCGGTGGAACATGGGTCCTCCTTCGCGCTCAGGGTGTGGCCTGGCCGTTACCCCGCTGTTGCCAGGCCGCTGTAGATCGGAGCAGTCGACCTCGGGGCGGGGGCGGTAACCTCCCGGTAACGCCACTCCCCGAGGGTGAGGCATGACGCTTTTCAGGGCAGCCCAACCCCAGCGCGGGTCCCCCGTCCCGTTGTGGGGCGATAGCGTCACGCGGCGAATGGCCGCGACTGTCCTCACGCTCGCGGGGCTGCTGCTGGGCCTGCTCGCCGCCCGGCTGGACCTTCCCGGCCCGACGTGGGCAGGATATGCCCTGGCCTATCTCGCGGGCGGGGTGCCCAGCGCCGTCACAGCGGTGCGGACCCTGGTCACCCGGCGGCGGCTCGACGTGGACCTGTTGATGGTGGTCGCGGCCCTGGGGGCGGCGAGCGTGGGGCAGGCGGCGGACGGGGCGATTCTTCTCTTCCTCTTCAGCCTCTCGAACACCCTGCAAGCCTGGGCGATGGGGCGTACCCGGCGCGCCATCGAGGCCCTGATGGCCCTGCGGCCCGCCGAGGCCACCGTCTTGCGGGGCGGGGAGGAGGCGCGCGTCCCCATCGGGGAGCTGCGGCCCGGGGACCTCCTGCTGGTGCGGCCCGGCGAGCGCTTCGCGGCGGACGCCCGGGTCGAAGACGGCACGACCAGCGTGGACGAGAGCGCCGTGACCGGCGAGTCGGTCCCGGTTGAGAGGGGGAGGGGAGACCGCGTGCTGAGCGGCACCCTCAACGGGGAGGGCGTGGTGCGGGCGCGGGTGGAAAGGAGTGCGGGTGAGAGCACCCTGGCGCGGCTGGTGCGGCTGGTGGAGGAGGCCCGCGCCGAGAAGAGCCCCACCGAGCTCTTCGCCGACCGCCTGGAGGGGCCCTACACCCTGGCGGTGCTGGGATCGGTTCTGCCGGTGTTCCTGGTCACCCGCTACGGGCTGGGGCTGGACGCCGGGGCGGCGTGGTACCGGGCGATGACCTTTCTGGTGGTGGCGAGCCCCTGCGCGGTCGTCATCAGCACCCCGGCGGCGACCCTCTCCGCGATGGCGGCGGGAGCGCGGGCCGGGGTGCTGTTCAAGAGCGGGGCGGCCCTGGAAGCGCTCGCCCGGGTGCGGACCCTCGCCCTCGACAAGACGGGCACCCTCACCGAGGGCCGGATGCGCCTGGTGGCCGTCTTGCCCCTGCGCGGAACGGAGGACGAGGCCCGCGCCCTGGCTGCCGGGCTGGAGCGGCACAGCGAGCACCCCATCGCGCGGGCCATCGTCGCGGGGTTTCCCGGTGACCCACCTGGGGTGGACGGCGTGCAGGCGCAGCGCGGGCGCGGGGTGACGGGCCGCCTGAACGGGCAGGCGGTGTGGATCGGCACCCGCGCGCTGGTGGCTGACCAGCAGGCCCGCCTGGACCCGGAGGCTGAAGCCCAGTTGGAGGCCCTGGAGCGCGAGGGCCACACGACCATGATCCTGGGGGCAGGGCGGGAGATGCGCGCCCTGCTGGCGGTCGCAGACACCCCCCGTCCCGAGGCGCAGGGTGCGCTGGCCGCGCTTGCCCGGCAGGGCCTACGCACGGTGATGCTCACCGGGGACCGGGCGGGCGTGGCCGAGCACGTGGCGCGCGAGGTCGGTGTGCGGGAGGTGCGCGCGGGGCTGCTGCCGGGGGACAAGCTGGGCGCCTTGGCCGAACTGCGCTCGCACGGGGGCGTGGCGATGGTGGGGGACGGGGTGAACGACGCGCCCGCGCTGGCCGCCGCGGACGTCGGCGTGGCGATGGGCGGCGGCACCGACGTGGCTCTGGAGAGCGCCGACGTGGTGCTGATGCGGGGCGACCTGACGCGGCTGGTGGGCGCGGTGGAACTCGCCCGGGCCGCCGCGCGCACCGTGCGCCTCAACCTCGCCCTCGCGCTGGGCGTGATCGTGGTCGTCGGGACGCTCGCGCTGCTCGGGCGGGTGCCCCTCCCCCTGGGCGTGATCGCGCACGAGGGGGGTACCGTCCTGGTGGTCTTGATCGGGCTGCGCCTGCTCGCCCACCCGGTCCGCGGGGCCACGCGCCCGTAGGAGAGGAAGACTCCCCATGCTTCACACGCTGACCCTCAACCCCACCCTAGACCTCACCTACCTCGTGCCCGACTTCCGCCACGACGACACCAACCGGGCCTCGGCGGTGTACCGCGCCCCCGGCGGCAAGGGCATCAACGTCTCGCGGGTGGCGAAGCGGCTCGGGCACCCCACCGTCGCCCTCGGCTTTCTGGGCGGGCACACCGGGCTGGAGGTCGCCGAGCTGCTGGAGGCCGAGGGCGTCCGCACCTGGTTCGTGCCCATCCCCGGCCCCACCCGCACCAACCCCATCGTGCAGGACGCCTCGGGGGCCCAACTGCGGGTCTCCTCGCCCGGCCCCGCCGTCACCCCGGCCCACGTCCGGGCGCTGTGGAACTCCATCTTCACCCTGAGAGCGCCGGACTGGCTGCTGGCCAGCGGATCGAGGCCCGCAGGCGTGCCGGAGGACTTTTACCCGGACATGATCCGCCGGGCGAGGAGCGAGGGCATCCCCACCGTCGTGGACGCCGACGGGGAGGAGCTGCGCCAGGGGGTCGCGGCGGGCGCGGACCTGATCAAGCCCAACCGCTACGAGCTTGAACGCCTGGTGGGGCGGGCGCTGCCCACCCTGGACGACGTGATCGAGGGCTGCGGCGAGGCGCGCCGTCTGGGGGCGGGGGGCGTCGCGGTGAGCCTGGGGGCCGAGGGGGCACTGCTCGTCCGCGCGGACGGAGTGTGGCGGGCCGTGCCCCCGCAGGTGCCGGTGCGCTCCGCCGTCGGCGCGGGGGACTCCTTCCTGGCGGGCCTGTGTACCCGTCTCGCCGAGGGCCACGAACCTGAAGACGCCCTGCGCTTCGCGGTGGCGTGTGGAACCGCGACGGCCATGACGGAGGGGACGACCCTCTGCCACCCGGACGACATCGGGGAGGTGCTGTGGCGGGTAGAGGTGGAGGCCCTGGGCCTGCCCGCCAAGTTGGGCGCCTGAGTGCGTGGCTCCTCCCGGACGGCCCCGGGGGAAGGGAGGCGAGAATTGATCTTACGGCGCGGCGAATGGACATCCGACTCACACGTTCATTCAGGAAGGTGGACCATGACCACGACCACGGCACAGACGGACCTCCAGCTTCAGCGGAAGGTGCTGGCCGCCCTGGCCTTCGAGCCGAAGGTGAATGCCGCCGACATCGGTGTCAGTGTCCACGACGGCATCGTGACGCTGACGGGCCGGGTCAACTCGTGGACCCAGCGCTACGACGCCGAGCACGCCACCCTGCGCGTCCGTGGGGTACGCGGGGTCGCCGACGAGATCGAGGTGGAAGTGCCTGCCGAACACGTCCGGGGGGACGAGGACCTCGCCCGCTCGGCGGCGAACGTGCTGGAGGCGAACATCCTGGTGCCGGAGGAGGGCGTCCACGTCAGCGTCCGTGACGGCCTTCTCACGTTGAGCGGCGAGGTGGACCTGCACTTCCAGCGCGAGGCCGCTGAGGCGAGCGTGCGGACGCTGGCCGGGGTGCGTGGCGTCGCCAACCTGCTCACGGTCCGGCCCCTGGAGCAGCCGGGCTGGGGCCAGGTGAAGCAGGAGATCGCCCTCGCCTTCACGCGCCACGCCACCCTCGACGCGAACCGGGTGCAGGTCGAGGTGGAAGGCGGAGTCGTCACCCTGCGCGGGACGCTGCGCTCGTGGGCCGAACGCCAGGACGCGGAAAACGCCGCCTGGGCCATGCCGGGGGTCCATCAGGTGCACAACGAGCTGTCCATCTCCCCCTCGTGACTGAAGCCGAAGGAGGGAGGGCGGTGCCCGGGTGGCGGACCGCCCTCCTCCTGTCCCGCGTCCTTGGTCACTGCGCGGTGAAGCCCCCGTCCACCACGAACTCCGCGCCCGTCACGAAGGAGGCTTCCTCTGAGGCGAGGAAGGCGATCAGGCTCGCCACCTCCTCAGGGCGCCCCAGTCGGCCCAGCGGGTGCTGGCGGATGAGGTTGTGCATCGTCTCGTCGGGGTGGCCCGACCCCCCTCGGCGAAGCCTTCCACCATCGGGGTCAGAATCGCGCCGGGGTGGACCGAGTTCACCCGGATGCCGAAGGGGGCGCCTTCCAGCGCGGTTGTCTTCGTCAGCAGGCGCAGGCCGCCCTTGCTCGCGGTGTAAGGGGCGATGCCCGGCGAGCCCACCAGTCCGGCGATGCTCGACACGTTCACGACTGCGCCGCCGCCCACCAGCTTCATCAAGCGCACGGCCTCGCGGGTGCAGAGGAAGGCCCCGGTGAGGTTCACCCCGAGCAGGCGGTTCCACCCGTTGAGAGTGAGGGTTTCGAGCGGTCCCGCCGGGCCGACGATGCCCGCGTTGTTCACGAGCACGTCCACCCGCCCGTGGTGGCGCTCGATCTCGGAAAAGACGCGGCGCACGTTCTCCTCGCTCGACACGTCGCAGGCGTAAGCTTCCGCGAAGCCGTGCGCCTCCGCCAACTCGGCATTCAGGCGGTCGGCGGCGGCCAGCGTCTCCTCGTACTTGAGGTCCAGCAGCATCACCGCGCCGCCCTCCGAGGCCAGGCGCCGCGCCGTCGCCTCGCCGATGCCCTTGGCGGCGCCGGTCACCACACACACCTTGTCCTGAAAGCGGGTCATACGGTTCCTCCTCTCGTGAAGGGCCGGCGGATGATCGTGCGGAGTTTCTCCGGGGCGGCGCGGTTCGGATCACCCAGATAAATCTCGTGGTGCGTTCCGGTCAGGGTCCCGCCCCGCTCGCTGATGAAGGCGTGCAGGCGCTCGATGGCGGAACCCTCCGCGCTGTAGGGCCCGATATGAAGGACCTGGGCGCACAGGCCCTCGTCGTACATCTCCAGGCGTACCCGGGGCAGGGGTTTCCTGTGCGCGGCGGCAGCCCAGGCCGCCTCCACCTCCTTCAGGGTCGCGGCCTCCGGCAGGGCGATCATCATGGTCCAGTTCCAGTTGCCCTTGCGGTCCACGCTGAACTGCATCATGTCGTCCGCCCACCACAGGCCCTCCAGCGGTCCGACCTTCTCGTTTACGCCCCGCTTCCTCAGCAGGGAGCGCAGGGTGTACAACGCCTCCACCGCCTCCCGGGACTCGGGGCTGGTGTTGGGGTCTCCGGTACCGTCCGCCATCAGGAACGGGCGGGGCGGCACGTCCACGATCTCCACCTGCCCGGCGCGGGCCTGGGGCTGCCGTTCCATCGTCACCGTCGTGGAGTGCTCCTTTCCCGTGGGTCGGGGACGCGGCTGTCCGTCTCCCCGGGTCATTCCCATTTCCTTTCAGACCTGGCGTCCGGAGGTCCAGCGCGCCGCCCGTCAGGGTCTGCCGTTTCAGCTCGGTCAAGCCGCCCATCGGGCCGGGCGCCGCGTGGTACAGGGTGTTGATCCGGTCCCGCACCTGGCGGTGATCCTCGGGATATCAGCGGGTGTCCATGTGAGCCTCCTGCCGTGGGGGAAGGGGAGTGGCTTGATGTCGGGGCTGCCGCTGGGGTTCACACCACCGTCCCGTCACGCACCTGGGGTGTCGGAATCCCCTCTGCCTCAGCGACCCGCCGCTTGGCCCGCACGAAGGCGTCCGGGGTGAGGCTCACCGAGTCGATGCCCTGCGAGACCAGGAAGGCCGCGAAGTCTGGGTAGTCCGACGGGGCCTGCCCGCAGATGCCCACCGTCCGCCCCGCCCCGTGCGCCCGCGCGATCAGGTCGGCACAGGCCCGCTTCACCGCCGGGTGGCGCTCGTCGAAGACTCCGGCCACCCGTGAGGAGTCACAGCAGGCGGTACGGGAAGCCGGGGAGGTTACCCATGGGGATGCCCCCGCACACCACGCATCTTCCCTTACGGGTGACGGCGAGCGCGGTGGGCACCAGGGCACCGACCGGGGCGAGCAGGACCGTGCCGCCGAGTTCCGCCGGAGGCGCCTCGTCCGACCCGCCCACCCAGGTGGCGCCGAGGGAACGGGCGAAGTCCTGGGTCGCTGTGTCCCCGGGGCGGGTGAAGGCGTACACCTCGCGGCCCCGGAAGCGGGCGACCTAGGTGAGGATGTGCGCCGCCGAGCCGAAGCCGTACAGCCCGAGGCGCTGGGTTTCCTCGTCAGGCGCAGGGCGCGGAAGCCAATCAGGCCCGCGCACAGCAGGGGCGCGACCTCCAGGTTGCCGTACCCTCCGGCAGCGGGAAGCAGTAGCGGGCGTCCGCCACCGCGAATTCCGCGAAGCCGCCGTCGAGGTCGTAGCCGGTGAAGAGGGCCCGGTCGCACAGGTTCTCCTGGCCGCGCAGGCAAAAGTTGCACTTGCCGCAGGTCCAGCCTAGCCAGGGCACGCCCACCCGCCCCCCGACGGTGAAGCCCATAACCCCCTTTCCCAGTGCCACCACCTTGCCGACGATCTGGTGGCCGGGCGCGACGTCTTCGCGGTGGGGCGGCAGTTCGCCGTCCACGAGGTGCAGGTCGGTGCGGCAGACCCCGCACGCCCGCACCCGCAGCAGGACCTGGGTGTCGCCCGGCCGGGGTGCGGGGCGTTCCCGCATCGTCAAGGGCTGACCGGGGTGTTCGAGGACCATCGCGCGCATCTGCCATCCACCTCAGGGAGGAGGATGGTCCGGCACGGGCGTTTCTTGGACGTTACCGGAGCACCGAAGGGCCCAGCGACACACGGCGGACTGGGACCGCGCTTCCCGAACGCGACGAGGTCTCCCAGCCGGCCCTGCCGGTCGGTGGCAGGTCGGGGTAACGTGTGGGCACGGGACAGCTCGGCATCCGGTGGGCTGGCCCGGCGTCCCCTCCGTCCCGCCCTCGCCCCTGGAGGTCCACCGGTGGCCGGCGCAGGCACCCACGAGCCAGACAGCCTCTTTCGGCAACTCCTCGACGGTCTCCCCGACCCGGTCCTCGCGCTGGACCCTGGTGGGCGCGCCGTCTACGTCAATCCGCCCGCCGCCCGGCTGCTCGGGTACGGGCGTTCCGTCCTGCCCGAGCGCCCCGTGTGGGAGGCGTTCCCGGCTGTCCTCGGCCCGGGGTTCGAGACGCTGATCCGCCGCGCCCTTAGGGAGCGGGCGGACCTGCTGGACGAGGAGTATGCCCCGGGGCCGGGCGCCTGGCTGGAGGTGCGCGTTTCACCCTCTCCCTCGGGCCTCCTCGTCATCTGCCGGGACGTGACCTCACGCCGGCAGGCCGAGGCACACGCGGCTGATTTGGGGGCCCTCACGCTGGCGCTCTCCGAGGCGGTCGAGGAGGCGGAAGTGGCCCGGGCCCTGGCGCGTCACGTTCCAGCCGCCCTGGGTGCCGACCTCGCGGTCCTCGCGCTCCTGACGGCGAAGAACACCGAATTCCGCCTGCTGCGTTCCCCGGAGGGCCCTGACGAAGGGCCACAAGAGGACACGTGGCCGCTGGAGGCGGGTTCGCCCCTCGCGGACCTCATCCGGGAGGGCGCCGTCTTGCCGGGTCAGGACGTGGAGTGGTCCCCGGTCGCGGAGTTCGTGCGGACGCTGGCGCCCGGGCGGCCTGTTCCCGGGGGGCTCACCGCGCTGCCCCTGTCCGCCGGGGGCCACGCGCTGGGCGCCCTGTTCCTGGGGTTTCCGGCGGGCCGGGCTCTCCCGGCCGAGAAGCGCTCCCTGCTGCTGAGTGTCGCCGGGCAGTGTGCCCTGGCGCTGGAGCGCGCGCGGCTGCTGGGTGCCGAGCGGCGGGCCCGGCAACGGCTGGAGGCGCTTGCGGCGGCCGGACTGGTGCTCGCCTCGTCCCTGGACGAACGCACGACGCTAGGGAATGTCGCCCGGGTGGTGGTGGAGCACCTCGCCGACTGGGTGATGGTGGACCTCCTCGACGAGCAGGGGAGACTGCGCCGCGTCGCCGCCGCCCACCACGACCCGGAGAAGGACCCGCTCGCTCAGCGCCTATTGCGCTGGCAACCCCAGCCCGAAGTGCCCAACCCGGTGACGGAAGTGCTCCGCACCGGGCAGCCCCGCCTGATCGACCACGTGCCCGACGAGCTGGTGGTGCGCGGCAAATACGACGACGAGCACCTCGAGCTGGTGCGGTCCCTCACCCCGCGGGCATTGATGGTGGTGCCCCTGACCGTGCAGACCCGGGTCATCGGCGCGCTCACCCTGGTGCGCGCCTGGCCGGGCGCGCACTACGGAGAGGAGGACCTGACCTTCGCCGCGGAACTCGCCCGCCGCGCGGCGGTGGCGGTGGATCAGGCGCAGACCCACGCGCGGCTCGCGCGCCGCGAGGGGCAGCTCCGCCGGATCGCGGAGGCGAACATCATCGGCATCCTGCGGGTGGTGGAGGGCGAGATCGTCGAGGCGAACGATGCCTTCCTAGACATGCTGGGCTACACCCGGGAGGACCTCCGGGCCGGTCGCCTGCGCTGGCGTGACCTGACCCCGCCGGAGCTGCACCCGCCGAGCGAGCAGGCCGAGGAGGATGTGCGGCGCACGGGCGTCGTCCGCCCCTTCGAGAAGGAGTACCTGGCGCGCGACGGGCGCCGGGTGCCCGTGCTGGTGGGGGCGGCCCGGCTGGACGAGGAGGAGGGCCCCGGGCACATGACCTTTGTGCTGGACCTCAGCGAACTCGCCTCCCTGAAACGCGCCCAGGCCGAGCGGGAGGCGCTGCTCGAACAGCAGGCCGCCGAGCGGGCACGCTACGAGGCGGTCTTGCAGCAGCAGCCGGTGGGGGCGCTCGTCGTGGACGCGGGGAGCGGGCGGGTGCAGTTCGCCAACCGGCGTTTCGAGGAGCTGCTGGGGGTAGAGGTGCAGCCGGGTGTGGCGGCCCAGGCCGTCCTGCGCCACCTGCTCGACTCGGAGGGACGACCGCTGGACGGGCATTCACTCCTCGACGAGGCGCTGCGGCGGGGCCGAGCTACCGTGGACCAGGACCTGCGGGTCGTGCGGGAAGGTGGACAGCGGCCCGTCTGGGCGAGCGCGGCCCCGGTCCGCAACCGGCTGGGGGTCATCCTCTACGCCGTGCTGACCCTCGACGAGACCGAGGAACGCTGGGAGCGCCTGCTGCCCGCGCTGGCCGGGCAGCAGGCCCCGGAGGAGGCTTCTCAGGGTCCAGTCACCCCGGAGATCTTCGTGCGCGTGGTGGGGCGCCAGCTTGCCTCCCTGGGCCACGCCCCGCTGGAGGGTCGCCTAGTCGCGCTGCTGCTGCTCAGCGCCGGGGGGCTGACCCTCACGGGGGCGGCGGAGCGGCTGCACGCCACCAAGGGCGCCCTGTCGCGGGTGATGAACGAGCTGCTCGCCCGCGGGGACGTGGTGGTGACCCGCGAGCCGTCCTCCCGGGAGTACCACCTGGAGCTGAGCAACGGGACGTACCTGCGGGACCTGCTCGAGAAGCGCGCGCTCAGCCTCTCCATCGCGTCGCTGGGGTACGCCCTGCTGCGGGACCAGCCTGATCTCGACGCGGTGGTCGCGCGGCGGGTGCGCGAGATGGCCGACATCCGCACCCGCAACGCCCTGCATCTGTCTCGCCTGCTGGAAGCCCGGCGAAGCGCGCAGCGCCAGGCCCGCCAGACCCACCTGGAGGGCAACTGGGACGCCGTGCCGCCCCGGGACGAGCGGTAGGCCGGGGAAGAGCCTTGCGTCCGTCGTTGCCTGCCACGGTAACGGTCGCCGCAGGCTGGGGGGAGTGGGCCCACACCCGGCGCCTCCCCGCGTTTCAGCCGGGTTCCGGGCCTTCGCCGCCCACCACAGATGGCCCCAGGCATCCGGTCGGGTTGCGGGATGTGGCAACCATCCTGAACTTTCCGTAAAGCCGCCTAGGGTGGGGGTGTACCCGTTCAATCCGCGTGCCGTAGCTCAGGAGATTCAGGAGAACAGCCATGACGCACCTGCAACTCTTCACCCTGGGACAGACGAGCGCCACCCTGGACGGCCAGCCCGTCCACTGGGGGTCGAGTTCCGCCGAGCGCCTCCTGCACGACCTGCTGTCCCACCCCGAGGGGCGGCGCCGCGATGAGATTCTGGAGGACCTCTGGCAGACGGACCTCAACGAGCAAAGCGCGAGCCGCTTCCGGGTGACGGTGCACCGCCTGCGCCGGGCGCTGGAGAGTCCGGACGCCGTGAGCGAGCAGCATGGCCGCTACGTGCTCTCCGATGAGGTCTTGCAGGCGTCGGACGTGTACCGGCTGTACGCTGCGCTGCGTGAGGGAGAGCAGGCGGACGACGAAAAGACGTGCCTGCACGCCTACGAACGGGTCCTGGACATCTACCGGGGGGACTTCCTGGAGGGGTGCGAGGACGACTGGGCGGTGCGGGCCCGCGAGGAACACCGGGGCGTGTACGTGCGCGCCTGCCTCGAACTTTCCGCGCTGCACTGTGAGCACCACGAGTGCGCCGCCTCCGTGGAGACCCTCTCGGGCGCGCTGCGTGCAGACCCCTACTTGGGCGAGAACCACCACCAGCGCCTGATGGGCTGCCTCTCGACCGCCTCTGACAAGTACGCCGCCGTGGAGCACTACCGCCGCTTCGTGCGTTTCCTGCGCGACGAACTGCAAGACACGCCGCTCCCCGAGACGACCGAGCTGGCCGGGCGCATCAAGCTCGGCGAGCACGTCTGCCCGCGCCTGGAGGGCCACCCCCCCGGCCAGACCTCCTCCTGCCCCTTCGCCCGGCAGGGGAGGTGCCCGGACCGCTTCATCGCGCTGGAAGTTCAGCCGCCCGCCCTCACCGCGCCCACGGCTCAGGCCTTCCCGGCGCCCGCGCGCTGAGATTCCTCGGCGCCGGAGGGAATTCGGGCCCGCCGGCCCAGTGAGCCGCGTGTGGCGGCGATCACGGCCAGCGGCGCCACCCACGCGAGGGCCGCCGAGCGCCCGGACCCCGTCCCCGAGGCCACGAAGCTGCTCGTCAGGGCGACCGACGAGTGAAACAGCAGGGCGAGGAGCAGGCTGCCCCGCGTGCCGTTCCACACCCAGGTGAACAGCACGCTCGCCGCCACCGTACCGAGGACCGTCCAGCCGAAGGGGGTGTGTTCCAGCGGGTGGCCCGGGGTGCTGTGGTAAGGCCAGTGCCACACGCCCCACACGGCTCCGAGGAGCAGGCTCGCGGGCAGCGCCCCCCACCTCGCCTGCATCCGGGGCAGCGCGAAGGCCCGCCAGCCGACCTCCTCGCCCATCGAGCTGCCCAGGAACGTCTGCTGGACGAACAGGAGGGGCAGCAGCGGCCAGGGCCACAGCGGCGCGGCCACGTCCGGGAGGGCTTGCAGGATCGGGGGGTGCGCCCAGTCCGGCCACCCTTGCCCGAGCAGGACCGAGACGCCGGAGGTGACGAGCGACAGCGCGGGCGGGTACAACAGCACGAAGGCGTACCAGCGGGCGGACAGGCGCCAGCGCCACAGGCCGGAGAAGAGGGGGCCCGCCCCACCGTTCATGACCCGCGCGGTGAGGACGGCGGCGAGCAGCGGCCCGAAGACCGCGACGAGGTTGGCGAGGGCGGCGGGCGGGGCCGCGGCGATCACCCCGCGCGCCGCGAGGTTGACGGGCACCCACGCGCCCCACGAGATCAGGAACGTCAGCGTGAAGAACGTCGCCAGCGCGCGTCCGGGCCGCCTCGAAGACGGGATGGAGAGCGGGCGGTCCATCGGTCGATCTCCTCAGGCGCGGCGCCGCCCGGCCCGTGCCCCGGGGGCGGGGAAGCGTCCCGGGAAGGGAACGCGCAGGCAAAAGCCTCCGGGCGCCGGGACCTGCCGCGCCACGGCCCCCGGCGCGACGATCTGCACGGCGATGCCCCCCGGGGCGACGTGCTGCACGGCCACCCCACCCGGCGCCACGAACTGCACGCCGACAGCGAAGAGGGCCACCGCCTGCACGGACAGCGCCCCGGGGAGGGTGAGTTGCACGCCGACGGCGGTGGGAGCGAGCGCCTGGGCGGCCAGGGTTCCGGGCGGTAAGGCCTGCGCGCCCATCGCGGTTGGGGCAAGCGCCTGCGCGGCCAGCCCGGCGGGGGAGAGGCTCTGCCCCCCCACGCCGATGGGCGCGAGCGCCTGCCAGGCGGCCGTCATGGAGGGCGCCTCCTGCACGCCCACCACGCCGATGCCGACGGCCTGCCGCCGACCGTCCCGCACGAGGCGCTGCTCCTGGGTCAGCCAGCGGGTAAAGCCCTCGAAGCGGGAGCGCCACGTCCGCCCCGTCCGTCTTGCCGAAGTCCTGGTCACAGGTCGAGGGTGTGGCCTGGCGGTTACCGGGCCGTTACCGCGGCGCCTCTCACGCCGACGACACGGGCCGCCCCACCCCACGCCACACGTCGAGCAGCGAGCGCGAGAAGGCGTGGCGGCGGAGCAGCAGCAGGGCGAGGGCGAAGGCGAGGTTGCCGCTCGTCAGCACGCCCAGCGGAACGATGGCGAGCGCGAACAGGGCCCCGAGGAGGGCTCCCCGGCGCACGCTCGCGGTTCTCCCCAGCAGGGCCACGCCCCCCCCCGCCTCGAACACGGCGAGGGCGAACACAAAGGCCGCCGGGGCGAGACCCATTACCGAGTGGAAGAACCAGGCGTAGAGGGGCACGGGGGAACTGCCCCCGAAGGTCACGTACGAGCCGGGGTCCGTCACCCCCACGTACACGTTCACCGCCGACATGGCGAGCATGAAGAGGGCCAGGACGGACCGCGCGACCTGCGGCCGGAGCAGACTCAGCGCGGCCAGCAGGAGCGCGAACAGCCACCAGATCACCGCGGGCGTGAGCATGACCATCACCTCGTTTCCGCCCCAGGGGCGGTTTGCGAGTTCCCCGGACGGCGCGGCGGCTCCTCTCCGGCTGCGGCCTGGTCCGCCGGAACCGACGACTGGCCGACCCCCTCCGCCCGCCGACGCAGGCCCAGCAGCATGCCCCGGTCCATGATGAACTGGGCCGCCTCGGTGACGCGCCACAGGAGGACGTTGCCGGGGGTGAGCGGGTAGGCGAAACGCGAGCGCATGACCAGCCGGGTGATGTGGTTGTTCGGCGCGTCCAGCACGAACGCCCAACTGTGGACGGGGGCGTCGGGCGGCCCGCCGAGCAAAACCAGCGTGCGCGGCGCCTCCAGCCGGGCCACCCGCCACCCGGCCTCCTTGCCGAACCGCTCGGGCGCCTGCCGGACGAAGTCCCCCACCCGCAGGGTCTGGAGCCGGGGCTCGATCTGCTCGGCGTTGTGGATGTCGAGCCCGAAGAGCCTCTCCAGCCGGGTCGAGCTGTGGAAGCCCCCCCGGCCCTGCCCGATCTGGACGAGCCAGGCCCAGACCCGGGGGCGGGGCACGTGGACGGTGACCGCCCGGGTGGACCCCATCCGGGGGCGCGGCACGAACTCGTCCCCGGGGAGCGGGCGCCGTACCTCCCCGCGGGTGGCTCCCCAGCGCAGATGCCACGGGCGCACGGCGAGCGTGTATACCGCCGTCATGGCCGCCCCCGCATTGAGGGCGGCCACCCCCGCGGTCTGGAGGGCGGAGCGGCGGACGGGTGGGGCGGACTTGCGGACGTGACCTTCGCTGGGGCGGGTGAGGGCGGTCATGGCTTCCTCCTTCGAACGGCACCGTAGGTGGACGGGGTTACCTCACCGTTACGGCGAGGCGCCCGCGTGGCCTGGCTGCCGGGCCGGGGTCACTCCGGCGGTAACCCCCCGGTAACCGGGGCCGCTTAGGCTCTTTCCGGGCGTCCGCTCCGGGTGCGGGCGGGGCTCGGGAGGTGGAAGATGCGCAGGAACATGGGAACGCTCGACCGGGCCCTGCGGGGGCTGACCGGCGTCATGCTGCTGGCCTGGGGGTTCACCGCCGGGCTCGGCGCGTGGGAGGTCCCGGTCCTCGTGATCGGTGGGGTCCTGGGGCTGACCGCGCCGACCGGGTTCTGCCCGCTGTACCTGCCCTTCCACATCGACACGAGGGGCCGGGGATAGGCCCGGAGCGAGGGCGCGGCGGTCGTTCGCGGGCCTGCCCGGGCGGGAGCATCCCGCCCGTCACCCACAGAAAGGAAGGGGGACTATGCGTTCGCTGGCCGTCGCCGTGCGGAGCCGAAGTGCCGCCCTCTGTGCCGCGCTCCTTCTCGCCGCCTGCGGGGGTCCCGCCCCCGGGAAGCCCGCCGCCCGCGTGGCCCCGGGAGAGTCCCACCCCGGCACGACCTTCCTCACCCCGCTGGCGGTCCCGCGCTGGCAAAGCCCCCTCGTCCTCCCCGCCGACCTCGACCTTCCGCCCTCGGGCACGGTCATCACGATGGGACCGGCCCTCCACGACTTCGGGCTGCCGGGCGGGCGGCTCACGCCCGTGTGGGGGTACGGCGCCCACGGGGCCCCGGCGGACTACCTCGGCCCGACCCTGCGCGCGCAGGCGGGCACGCCCGTGGAGATCACCTTCCGCAACGCCCTGCCGGGCGCCCACCCCTTCGCGCAGACCCCGGCGGGCAACCTGGGGCCGTACCCGGTGGGCAGCGCGGTGCCGCACCTGCACGGCGGGCACACCGAGGCCGAGTCCGACGGCACGCCGGACCAGACCTTCGCCTCCGGAACCTCGCGGGTCTTCCGCTACGCGAACGATCAGCCGGGCACGACCCTGTGGTACCACGACCACGCGCACGGCCTCACCCGCACGAACGTCTACGCGGGGCTCGCCGGGTTCTCCCTGCTGCGCCGACCCCCGCGAGGCCGCCCTGAACCTTCCCTGGAAGGGGCACTACGAGGTGCCGCTGGTCCTCCAGGACCGGGCCTTCAACGCCGACGGCACCCTGGCGTACCCGGCCACCTGGGCGCCGGAGTTTTTCGGGGACGTGGCGGTGGTGAACGGGCGGGCCTTCCCGACCCTCGACGTGGAGCCGCGCTCCTACCGCCTGCGGCTGCTCAACGGCTCGAACGCCCGCTTCTACCGGCTCGATCTGGGCCGGGGGGGCCGCCGCCTGCCCCTGCACCAGATCGGCTCGGATGGCGGCCTGCTGCCCCAGACCGCCACCGCGACCACCCTGCTGCTCGCGCCGGGCGAGCGCGCGGACGTGATCGTGGACTTCTCGGGCTCGGCCGGGCAGACCCTGGAGTTGGGAAACAGCGCCGAGACGCCCTTCGCCGGGGGAGTCAGCCGGAGCGGCGGCCAGCCCCCGCTTCCGGGGCTGATGCGCTTCCGGGTGGTGAAGCCCCTCGCCGCCCCGGACCCCCTCGTCCTGCCCACGGCGCCCGGCACGCCGCCGGACCTGCGGGCGCAGGACGTGCGGCGGGCGCGTTACCTCACCCTCAACGAGGTGCTCGACCCAGCGACCGGGGCGCCGCTGCGGACCCTGCTGGGCACGCTGGACCCGGCGACCGGGCGCTCGCGGCCCCACGCCCTCATGGACCCCGCGACTGAGACGCCCACCCGGGGCGACGTGGAGGAATGGGTGCTCGTGAACAACACGGTGGACGCCCACCCGATCCACCTTCACCTCGTGCAGTTCATGGTGCTGGGCCGCGCGACGGTGCCGTGCGTGCCGGGCACGGAGAACGCGGCAGTCGGGTATCCCGGCGACGTGGTGACGGCGGGCGGCGCCCCGCAGTTCGGCCCCCTTACCCCTCCGCCCCCGAATGAGCGGGGCTGGAAAGACACCGTGGTCGTGTACCCCGGCGAGATGACCCGCATCCGCATGCGGTTCGACCGGGCGGGCACCTACGTCTGGCACTGCCACATCCTCGAACACGAGGAGAACGACATGATGCGCCCGCTGGTGGTCGCCGCCCGCTGACCAGCAGCACGCCCCCCGGGCCGTGAACGCCTTCGGGCACGTCCTGGGACGGGCGGTGGGGCCGCGCTACGGCCTCGCGTTGGCGGGGTGCGCCTCCGGCTTCGTCTCCAGCCTCGCCACCGTTGCCGCGTTGGGGAGCCGGGCCAGGGCGGATGAGCGGAGCGTGCGCGGCGCGGTGGCGGGGGCGACGGCCTCCAGCGTCGCCACCATCGTCCAGGCGGCGGTGCTGATCGGCACGATCTCGCCCGCCCTGCTGGCCGGGCTGGTCTGGCCGCTCTCGCTGGGCGGGCTCGCCACCCTGGCCTACGCGGCGGTCCAGGCGTGGCGGGCTGACCACACCCCCACGGGGGCGGGCGTGGTCACCGGGCGGGCCTTTGACGTGCGCGCGGCGCTGGGCTTCGCGGCGCTGGTGTCGCTGGTGGCCTTCCTCGCCGAGCTGGTGGGGCGCGCCCTCGGCCCGGCTCGCGGGGCTGTGCCTGCTCATCGTCGGCTCCCCAACCCAGTTTCGGCCCACCCCCGCCCTCACCCGCTTCCTGCAAGCCCTCCCAGCGAACGGGCTCGCGGGTGTGGGGGTAGCCCACCTTCAGGCACCCGCATCCCGGTGACCGAGGCCGGGTCTGCCCTGCTGAGCTTATTTTCGCGGCTCAGCGGGCCGAGGGCCTACGCCGCCACGCCCAGCGCGCGCGGCCTGGCGAAGGGGGTGGGCGGCGGGTCGCTCCTCCGGAAGGTTTCCTCGTGCAGGGAACGGAAGGACCGCTGGGAGACGGCGAACTCGAACGCGCCGCGCGCTGGGCAGTGGAGATGAGGTTGGAATGGCGCCAGTAATCACGCGGAAACAAACGCTAAGCCTCCAATCAATCCTTCAGCATGAGCGCCCGCGTTCGGAAGGCCTCTCCTCCCTTGAAGTGTTCTCATGGGGTCTGACCGACGAGCAGGCTATCTCCGGGGAGCAGTCCCCACTGAAAAGCTCGGGGAGCGGAACGTCCACGCCGAACAGGTGGCTAAGCCGAAGGCCTGCCACTACATTCTCATGCATAGCTCCTTGGACCGGAAGGCACTGAACAGGTTGGCCCGCCTGACTGGGCCAACCACGCGGCTCCCCGGGGTCGTATTTCTTGCAGCGCCGAAGACAAGCGAAGGCGGTGGGACCTAACTGGACACACTTCTGCCTCCCCCTCTCGGCAATCCCTCAAACGGTTGTCTTGAAACAGGAAGGTTGTTGTTTCAGAAATTTTCTGTAACAGTCTCAGCACACCCAGTTCTGCAATCGCCGGGGGCCACCCCGTCGCCCCCATCTGGAGTCCTCATGACGGTCACGCTCGACGATATTGCTAAACGTGCGCAGGTTTCCAAAGCCACCGTGTCCCGGGTACTCAACAATCACCCCAACGTGACAGACACGGTGCGCCAGGCCGTGCGCAGCGTGGCCGACGACCTGGGGTACTTCCGGACGGCGCGCCGATTGCGCGGCGCAGCACTCCAGACGGTTCTGGTGGTGGGCGGAGGCACCGAGCCGCAGCGCCACGCCGACGCGGCCCAGCTCAGCCGAGACTTCAGCCGGAACGTCGCGGACGGCGCGCAGCGCGTGCTGGCCGATTATCAGGTGGACGCCCGCATGCAGTTCATCCCGGCGGGTCTCCAGGGCGTGCTGGAGCAGGCGGCGTGTTCCGATGTCTTGGGCGTGCTGCTGCTGGGGGGCAACCTCGTGAACTTCGAGACCGCCCGCGCCCTGGGTCGGCTGGGCGTCCACTGCGTCATCGTTGGTGCAGGACCCACCAGCGAGGAGGTCAACACCGTCTCGGTGGACTACCAGGGCGGCATCGAACGGGCCGTCGGGCATCTCGTGGGGGCGGGTCGGCGACGTCTCGCCCTCGTCAACGGCCCGGAGCTGACCAGCACCAGTAAGGCCAAGTTCAGGGGACTGCGTCTAGGCCTGGCCCTGCACGACCTGGAGTTTCGCCCGGAGCGGGCGGTGAGTGGCGACTTCACCAGCGGCGAGGGCCACGCGCGCACGCTGGACCTGCTGGACGCCGCCCCGGATGTGGACGCCATCCTCTACGCCGACGATTACATGGCGATGGGCGGGCTGCGCGCCCTCGCCGAGCGGGGCCGGACCGTGCCCGACGACGTCGCGGTGGTCGGTTTCCACGACTACGAGATCGCCCACTTCACCAGCCCACCGCTCACGACGGTGCGGATGGACATGCACGGGTTGGGATCGGTGGCGGCCGAACGCCTCGTGACGCTGCTCGACCGCCCGCGTTCCGGCGGGTGGCACATCGTGCAGCCCCTCCGCCTGGTTGAGCGCGCCTCGACCACATCGACGGGAGGGGACCGTTCATGACCTGACGATCCCGCCGCCCCTCCACCGACTCCTGCGCGGTCCTCGTCCGCGTCAGGCCGCCTTGCTCTGCCGCCCCTTTCAGGAGAATGCCATGTCCAGTCCCCGTTCCCGTTTCGCCCGGCTCGCCATGCTGCTCACCACCGCCCTGCTCGGCCAGGCGGCTGCCAAGACCACCCTGAACTTCTGGTGGTCGCAGGAGTCCGCTGAGGACAAGGCCTTTCTCGACGCGCGCATCGCCGAGTTCGAAAAGGCCAACCCCGACATCGACGTGCGGCTCCAGGTGTTGCCCGCCGACCAGTACCTGAATGCGGTGAACCTCGCGTTCCGTGGGGGCAATCCCCCAGACGTGTTTCGCGCCGGTGGGTTTTCCGCGCCCCGCTTGGAAGACTACGCCGCGCTGGGCTGGCTGCTGCCGCTTAACAACCTGCGGAGCAACAGTCTGATCACGCGTTACCCCAGCAACACCATCGCAGAAGGCACCGTGATTTTTGGCGGCAAGATGTACTCGGTTCCGTACTTCCGCACTGGCGTCAACAACATGGCCTTCTTGTACTACAACAAGAAGATCTTCGCGGAAGCAGGCTTGAGTGCGCCGCCCAGAACATGGAACGAAGTGCGTGCCTACGCCCGCAAGATCACCGAAACGGGCAAGGGGCGCTATTTCGGCTGGGCGATGCAGCCCAAGAGTCCGCCCTCGACCTACGGCGGCTACCTGTCCACCGTCGCCCGCAGGGGCTTTGTGGGGGAACCGCACCCGGCCCTCGACTACACCACCGGGCGCTACAACGCCGAGCATCCCGGGCAGGTCGCGGCGGTCGAGTTCCTCCGCAAGCTCAACCTGGAGGACAAGGCGGTGATCCCCGGCTGGGAGAGCCTCGACTTCAACACCCTGCAAGACACCTTCGCGCAGGGCCGGGTGGGCATGATGCTGGGCTTCGCGGCCTACGCGGGCACCTTTTCCACCCGCTACAACATGAAAGAAAGTGACTTCGGCATCGCGCCGATGCCCACCGAGACGGGCAAGTACCTCACCAGGCTCCCCAAGGGGCCGCCGGTCGGCTGGTTTGCCATCTCCGCGCGGACCAAGGCGCCGAAGGAGGCCTACAAGCTCTTCGACTTCCTCAACAGCGAGCCCTTCTCCCTCGCCAACGCGCAGGAGCGCGGTCACGCCCCGCCTCTGCGGCTGCCCACCGCCACGCTGGCGCGGCTCAACTTCACCATCCCTGCCCAGATCGCGGTGACGAACACCGAGGGCGTGCTGCGCCCCGACCCCCGGCTGCGCAGCCCCGACTGGGTCAAGGTCCTCGCCAACTTCAAGCCCCCCCAGCCCCAGCTCTACGAGATCCACGCGCAGTACATCAACGGGCAGATCAGCAACTACCTCGACGCGGCGAAGAAGTACGACGCGGCCTGGAACGCCGAACTCGACCGCGCCATCGCCGCCGCGCAAAAGGACGGGGCCAAGGTGTGCCGGGAACTCTTGATCTTCCCGAACTACACGGCCACCCGGGACTTTGGCAGCCGCGACTACGCCGCGCTGCCGAAGTGCAAGTGAGCCCGTGAGACTGTGACCGCCTCCTCCCCACAGCCTCGCCGCGCCCGCCGCCCCCGCCCCGGTCTGCTCGACCCGGGCGGGGACGGGTGGTGCTACCTGTTCGTCTCACCCATGCTGCTGCTCTTTTTCGGCTTCAAGCTGTGGCCGATCCTGGCAACCTGGTACTTCGCCCTCTTCGACTGGGACGGGATCGGCTGGCCGCAGAAGTTCGTGGGCCTGGGTAACTTCGCGCAGGTCGCCGCGCAGCCGCTGTTCTGGAACGCCTTCAAGAACACCTGGATCTACACCGCCGGGCTGCTGCTGATCCAGCTCCCGCTCGCGCTGCTCGTCGCCATCGCGCTGAACGACCCCAAGCTGCGCGGGCGCACCGCGTACCGCACCCTCTTTTTCCTGCCGGTGGTCACGACCACCGCCGTGATCGGCGTGGTGCTGGTGATCCTGCTCTCGCCCGCCGGGGGACCGCTCAACGCCTTTCTGGTTGGGCAGGGCCTGGTCGAGCGGCCTATCGGCTTCCTGAGTTCCGTGGGGCTGGTGCTCCCCACGTTGATCGCGGTCGGCGTCTGGAAGGGCTTCGGCACCGTGCTGGTGTACTGGCTCGCCGGGCTGCAATCGGTTCCCGGCGAGCTGTACGAGGCGGCCCGCATCGACGGGGCAAGCGGCGCCCAGATCCTGCGCTTCGTGACCCTGCCCCTGCTGCGGCCCATCGCCATCACGATCACGGCGCTGACCCTGGTGTGGAGCCTGAACGTCTTCGACCACGTGCAGGTCATGACGGGGGGCGGTCCCGGCCACGCCTCGGACGTGATCGGCACCTACATCTACCGGGTCGCCTTCACGGTCGAGGACAGCATCCCGCGCATCGGCTTCGCGTCGGCGGCTGGGGTGTTCTTCGGGCTCACCAATCTCGTTATCGTGGCCGTGCAGGCGCTGGCCGTGCGGGCCGCCCGGGGCAAGGGGAGAGCGGCATGATCGCGCGTCAGAACGCCCCCGTCGTCCGGGCCACCGCCCGCCCCCGCCTCGTCGCCCCCCGGGCATTGCTGCACCTGTGCTTCATCGCGGTGCTGCTCGTGTGGGTTTCGCCCTTTGTGTGGATCTTCCTGACGGCCTTCAAGCCCTCCGCCGAGGTGTACAGCCAGCCGCTCGCGCTGCTGCCCAGCCAGCCGACTCTGGAGAACTTCCAGCGGGCCTGGACGAACGCCTCCTTCTCGGTGTACTTCCTGAACACCGTCATCGTGACGCTCTCCACGACGCTGATCGTGCTGTTCGTGACGGCGCTGGCGGGCTACGCGCTGGGGCGCCGGGCCTTCCGGGGACGCGCCCTCATCGTCGCCATCCTGAGCGCGAGCATCTTCCTGCCGCAGGGGTACACGATTATTCCCATCTACGACCTGATCAACCGGCTGGGGCTGAACAACACCCTGACTGGCGTGATCCTGGCCTCGGCGGGGGTGGGGTTCATCATCTACACCTTCATGTTCAGCGCCTACTTCGCGGGTCTGCCGGGCGAGCTGGAGGAGGCGGCGCGCATGGACGGCGCCAACATCTTCCAGGTGTTCTTCCGGGTGATGCTGCCGCTGGCCCGGCCCGTGATCGCGTCGGTGTTCATCCTAGAGTTCCTGCAAATCTGGAACTCGTTCCTGATCCCGCTCGTGCTCACGCTCTCCAGCCCCGAGAAGCGAGTGCTGGGCGTCGGGATGTACGCCTTTTCCGGGCAGAGCGGCCTGGACTGGACCGGCCTTGCGGCGGCAGCCACCATCAGCCTGGTGCCGGTGATCGCGGTGTTCCTGCTGCTACAACGCCACTTTGTCGAGGGCGTCGCCGGGGCGGTCAAGTCGTGAGCCGCGCCGCCTGGAGCCGCCTTTCCCCGACCCTTCACGCCCTAAGAACGGAACTTTCCCCATGACCACCCAGCGTCAACCTGCGGAAGAACTGAATTTCGACCTGGTGGTCGTCGGCGGTGGCCTCGCCGGGCTGTGCGCCGCCATCGCCGCCGCGCGGCACGGGGCCAGGACGGCCATTGTGCAGGAGCGCCCCGTGTTCGGCGGCAACTCCAGCACCGAGATTCGTGTCGTGCCGCTGAGCGCCACCAATTTCAACGCCTGGGCGCGCGAGACCGGCATCGTCGAGGAACTGATCCTGCACGACCGGGCGACCAACCATGTTCACCTCTTCGAGCACGGCCTCACCAACAGCCACTGGGACCTGGTGCTGCTGGAAGCCGCGCGGCGTGAGGAGAAGCTCACCCTCTTTCTCAACACCAGCGTGCGCGGGGTGGACAGCGAGGACGTGGGGGACGGCTCCCGCCGGGTCGCCGCCGTTCACGGCAGCCAGCTCGGCAGCGAGCGCGAGTTCGTGTTCCGCGCCCCGCACTTCGTCGATGCGACGGGGGACGGCACGGTGGGCGCGCTCGCCGGGGCCGAGTACCGGTATGGCCGCGACGCGCGCAGCGACTTCGGCGAGCCGATGGCCCCGGTCCGGGCCGACGAGGTGACCAACGGCTCCACCATCACCATGCGGGCACGTGACGTGGGCCGCGAGGTGCCGTACACGCCGCCCGCCTGGGTCCAGGAATACCGCTCCCTGGAGGAGATCGGCCCCTTCCGCCGGGTCGCTCACGTCACGCGCCGGGAGTACGGCGGCTACTGGTGGCTGGAGGTGTCTAATCCCTTTCACCAGATTCACGACAACCAGGCGGTCAAGGACGAACTGCACCGCCACGTCCTGGGGGTGTGGAACTACATCAAAAACCACTCGCCCGACCGCGAGATCGCCAGAACGTACGTGCTGGAGTGGATCGGCATGGTGCCCGGCAAGCGCGAGAGCCGCCGCCTGATGGGCGACGTGGTGTTGAACGAGCACCACCTGCACCACGACCCGCTGTGGCCCGACCGGGTGGGCGTCGCGGGCTGGATCATCGACCTGCACATCCCCGGCGGCATCAACAACCATGCCGAGCCGGGAGAGCTGTCTCACGCCGACGCCAACTACCGCAACTACATCCACGTCTCGCCCTTCTCGGTGCCGCTGCGCGCGATGTACAGCCGCAACGTGGAGAACCTGTGGCTGGCCGGGCGCAGCCTCTCGGCTTCAAGGGTGGCCTTTGGGGCCGTGCGGGTCCAGTCGGTGCTGGGGGTGCTCGGGCAGGCGGTCGGAACCGCCGCCGCGTACGCCCTGGAACGGGGTCTCACCCCGCGCGAGACGGCCTCCCCGGACGGTCCGCACGTCGCCCGTCTCCAGCAACTCCTGCTGCGCGACGACGTGCATGTCCCGGGCGTCGTGAACGAGGACCCGGACGACCTGGCGCGGGGCGTACCCGTGCGGGCCACCAGCGAGGCGCCCCTGGACTTCGGCGCCCCCGACACGGCCAGCTTCCATCCCCTAGCCACGCCCCGCGCCCAGGTCTTCCCGGTCACGGAGGGCCGCGTGGAGGTCGTGCGTTATTACCTCCGCAACGAGGGGACGGAGCCCGCCGAAGTCACCGCCGAGCTGCACGAACTCGGGCGCATCTGGGACGCCGGGTGTGGTCGGCGCGTGGCCTCGGTGACGCTGACGGTGCCGCCCCGGTTCGAGGGCTGGCTGGACGCGCCTTTTCACGCGAACGTCACCGCGAACCGCCCGCACCGGGCAACGCTGAGCGCCGCACCGGATGTGGACTGGGCCGCCGCGTCGGTTCATCCCACAGGAACCCTCGCTCAGGCCCACTACGTCTCGGCGGGGGGACCCGAGGCACACAACCGGCACTACCCCAGCCTGCACCCCGACGAGATCGACCTGCCCGCGTACGAGCGCTGGACCCAGCACAAGTGGTTCTCGCTCGCCGTGCAGGTGGAGCCGCAGCCCCGGCCCTACGCCGCAGAGAATGTCAACCGCGGCGGCGCGTGGCCCCTCGACCTGCCCCACCTGTGGGTGTCCGACCCCGCGCAGGCCCTGCCGCAGTGTGTGGCCCTGGACTTCCCCGAGCCGACGACACTCGACACCGTCTGCGTTTCCTTCGACACCGACCTCAACGTGATCGCCTCGCAGCTTCCCGAGTTCTGGAGGGCGCCCACCTGTGTGCGGGACTGGCGGCTGTGGGCCACCGTGGGCGGCGAGCGGCGGCTGGTCCACGAGGAGACGGGCAACTACCAACGGCGCCGGGTGGTGACCTTCGCGCCTGTGACGGCCGGTTCACTCGAACTGGAAGTTCTGACGACCAACGTGCAAGCCGGGCGTTTCCTCGCCCCCGGTCACGAGGAGGAGGTGTACCCGCATGAGGGCGGCAGCCCACGCGACGTAACTGCGACGGGCGGTGACAGCGCCCGCGTGTACGAGTTCCGGGCGTACCGGCAACACGGTTGAACCACAGCCGCGAGAAGAAACCTCTCTACGTCGGTTGAACCGGCAGAAGGAGTCGATCATGAAGAACGCGCATGGACTGATCAGCATGCTCACGCTGGCCCTGCTCAGCGCCTGTGGTCCGCAGGGTTCGCTCCCCGCCCCCGGTTCGGAAGAACAGAACGCTGCGGCGCCCTTGCGCGCCCTGGCCGCCGATCCCAACGCCGGGGAACGCACCCAGGCGATGCTGAACTACCTCAAGAGCCTGCCGGGAAAGACGAGCAACAAGGTGCTCTCCGGACAATTCGCGGGCTACCCCAACGTCAACTACATCGCCGACAACTCCTTCGACACGCGTCTGATGCAGGAGGTGTACAACGAGTCCGGCGAGTGGCCCGCCATCATCGGAACGGACTACACCGGGCGACTCGCGGAGAACGTGTCGGACTGCCGCCGCATCTCCACCGGGCACAACCAGAAGCTCATCGACTATTACAAGGCGGGGGGGCTCGTCACGATCACGGCCCACTTCTACCGCCCGGATAACCATGGCGGCAGCCAGTGTGGACTTCGGAGCAGCTACGCTCTGGCGCGCATCCTGCCGGGTGGTGTGGACCGCGCGAAATGGCTCGCCATGCTCGATCAGGTGGCCGCCGGGCTCGCACAACTGCGCGACAACGGTGTGCCGGTGTTGTGGCGACCGCTGCACGAATCGCCCGGTTCCTTCTGGTGGGATGAGGACGCGGCCAGCTACAAGCGGCTGTGGCAGGACATGTTCAACTACTTCACCACCTCCAAGGGCCTGCACAACCTGATCTGGGTGTACACCGGCACGCAGAGTTACTACCCCGGCGACGCCTACGTGGACCTGATGGGCGACGATATCTACAGCGGCTCGGTTTCGGGTGGCAGTTGGAACACGTACAACTTCGCGCTGAACACGGCCCAAAAGCCGTACGCCGTGACCGAGTTCGGGTCCGCCTCCGGCGGTTGCGCCGAGTGCGCCTCGAACTATGACTTCTCGAAGCTCATCGCGGGCATCAAGGCGAATTTCCCGAAATCGACTTACTTCCTGGTGTGGTCCGACACGTACCGCCTGGGTAACCCCAGCCACTTCAACCAGAAGGCGCTGATGGATGATCCCTGGGTGGTCGACCGCTCGGAAGTCAGCTTCTCCCCGCGTTGATGCCGGTCCCCTTCATTCCCGAGGCCTCCAGATGACGTCGACCTCCCCGCCGCCCGCCATGGCACTGCCCTCCCTGCACGCCCTGACCGAACACGTCCGGCGCCTCCTCCCTCACCGCCCGCGCCTCGCGGCGATGTTCGAGAGCTGCCTCACCAGCACCCTGGAGACCACCGTCCGCCCCCAGTCCGACGGCACCACCTTCGTGATCACCGGCGACATCCCCGCCATGTGGTTGCGCGACTCCGCCGCCCAGGTGCGCCCGTACCTGCTGCTGGCGCCGAGCGACCCCGCCGCCTCCGACCTGATCGCGGGGGTCGTGCGGCGGCAGGTCGAGTACGTCCTGCACGACCCCTACGCCAACGCCTTCAACGAGACTGCCTCCGGCGCCCGCTGGGAGGATGACCAGACCGAGATGAGTGACCTCGTGTGGGAGCGCAAGTACGAGGTGGACTCGCTGTGCGCGGTGCTGCACCTCGCCTTTCAGCTCTGGCGGGCGACCGGGAGAACGGACCACCTGGACACCCGCTTCCGTGCGGCGGCGGCGTTGATCCTGGAGGTGTGGCGGCGCGAGCAGCGGCACGAGGCCGAGTCGCCATACCGTTTTGTGCGCACAGCCTGGCAGGAGCGCGGACAACTGCCGCGCGGTGGTCTCGGCTCGCCCATCGCCGAGACCGGGATGACCTGGTCGGGCTTCCGGCCCAGCGACGACGCCTGCCGCTACGGCTACCTCGTGCCGTCCAACATGTACGCGGTCGTGGTGCTGGGCCACCTCGAACGACTCGCCGACGAGGTGCTGGACGACCTCGACCTCCTGCGGGAGGCGCGGAGCCTGGCCGCGTCGATCCAGGCGGGTCTCGACGCGCACGCCAAAGTTGAGCACCCCGAGTTCGGGACCATTTACGCCTACGAGGTGGACGGGCTGGGAAACTACCTGCTGATGGACGACGCGAACGTGCCCTCGCTGCTCTCCCTGCCGTACTTGGGCTCCTGCGCCCAGGACGACCCGCTGTACCTGAATACGCGCCGCTTTGTCCTGTCGAGGGCCAATCCGTACTTCTATTCGGGCCGCGCCGCCGCCGGGGTGGGCAGCCCACATACGCCCACGGGATACGTGTGGCCCATCGCCCTCGCCATACAGGGCCTGACCGCCACGGACGACGTGGAGCGGCTGGAGATGTTGCGCCTGCTCGAAACGACCGACGCGGGCACCCTGTGGATGCACGAGAGCTTTAGCGCGGACGACCCGCGCCGCTTCACCCGCCCGTGGTTCTCGTGGGCGAACGCGATGCTGTGCGAACTCGTGCTGCACGGCTGCGGCATCACGGTGCCGGGCGCGGCCCTGGAAGCCATTTCCGCCCCCCTCCTGGAACAGGTGAACGCATGAAACCTCCCCTCTGGCTCCTGATCGCCGACGCGGGCAACCCCGACGCGGCCCTCGCCCTGCCGACCGTGGCCTGGATGGCGCGCGACGCGGGCGCTGCCTTCGAGGGCTACCTGGAGGCCCGCCGCGACGGCCTGCTGTTCGCGGGGTCCGGCTCCACCGTGCTGGGCGGCGCGCACCACCAGCAGTTCAACTACCTGAACGCCGCCTTCGACGTGTCGTACGTGCTGCTGGGTGACACGGCACTGTTCGACTCGTCCATTCAGGCCTTCGGGGGGGCAGTGCTGGTGCGCGCCCGGACACTGCCCGAGCTGTACGCCGCGCTGCTCGACCAGCCCGGCGTAGGGGAGGCGGGGGCGGCCGTCTTAGCCCCCGCCGGACCCGTGCGGGTCGGCGGCCGGGACCTCGACCTCGTTCCTTACCTGTACCCCGAGGTGTACTTCCGCCGCGCGCTCGCCTTTTCCGGCGCGGCTGAGGACGCCGCAGCGCTGATCGAGGGACGCGGGGTGCGGGAGATCAACCACCTCCACCTGAGCGAGGCGGGACGAACAGCAGTCTCGTCGCGCTTCCCCACGGCCACCGCACTCGACGCCCCGCGCGAGGACGACACCTACGGCTCCATCACCCTGCGCCTGGCTGGGCGCTGGAAGGACCGGGCGCGCGGGGTCGCCTTTGGCGACCCGGTGGCGATCCTCTCGCAGATCGCGTCCCTTTGCCGCGAGGACCGCGTGGCCGTGTACGGCGAGAAGGTGGAACTGCCCGCCGCTCAGGTGCAGGTGCAGCCCTACACCGAGGAGAAGTCCGAGATCGCGGCCGAGACGGCCCGGCTCGCCCTGGAAGTCAGGAACCCAGTCCTGGTGGGCCGCCAGACGGGCGACGGCGACCTCTTCGAGTGGTCACGCTCGGGCGTGTGCCTTCAGATCATGGACCCCAACCGCCCCGCCTTTCCCGTCGTGGCGACGGTGCCCCACACCTGGGCAACCGCGAAGGGCGACCTCTACGCCGAGGAGCCGGACGACGAGACGCTGCGCCGGTACGCCCACGAGGGCAGAATTCTCGCCACCCTGGTGTGGCACTCGGGCGAGATGGCGCACAACGAGGCGATGCTGGGTCTCTTTGAACTTGCGGGCTTCACCGGGCTCAAGATGGGATACGGCGTCCACGCCGCGCGCTACGAGACCAGCCCGCAGCTCTGGGAGTTGTTACAGATTCCCCGCGAGAAGGGCGGCGTGCTGGGCCTCGCCGAGCCGCTGCTGCATTCGGGCGGTCTGGGGGTGATGGCGGAGGTGAACTGCCCACCCGAACGGCTGCGCGAACACTGCGAGGCGGCCTTGGACCGCATCCGGCTTCTGGCCGGTAAGGCCGCCACCCCGCGCGGCTATTACGCCTTCATGGACGCGAACCTCGCCACATTGTCCCCGGGCCCGGGCCCGCTGTACGACGCGGTGGCGGCGAGTGGGCTGGAGTACTTCGTGTCGTCGGCGGGGCCGGGGCGGAACCGCATCATTCACCGCCAGGGCGATTTTCTGGTGCTCAATCAGACGCCGCGCTCGGTGGCCTCCGCCTCGCCCTTCGCGCGGGTCACCACGGTCGAGGAGTTGCTGGAGGCCCCGCCGCTGCGGCCCGGCTGGATGATCGCTACCCTCGACGCGCCGGTCATCGCCTTCAACCCCTACATCTGGCGTCACGGCTCGCGCTTCATGGGCGTCGTGGACTGGATGCTCTCGGACCGGGTGGTGAATGTGCTGCCGGGAACGGTGGCTCGCTACGCCCGAGTGCTGGCCCGGGAGGGGTTCCTGCCCGTCCCCGCCGGCTCCGTCGCCGAGGAGGTGCGGCGCTGAACGCGGGCCGGGATGCCCGGTCTGACGGAGCGCAGCTCGCGGGGAAGATCAGCCTGCTGAACTCCGCCGTCCTCGCCCTGGACATCGGCGGCAGCCACGTTGCGGCCACGGTGGTGAGTGTGGGGTCGCGGCGTCTGCTGCCCCAGACAGTTGTCCCTCAAGCAGCCCGTAAGTCGAGGTGACCTCGGGTGTGTACAGCCGAGTCTCGCCCAGGTCCCGAATCCTGGGGGCGAAACGAAAGCCCAACAGGTGGCGCAGCCCGAAGACCTGCTCGGTGTACCCCGCCGTGTCGGTGTAGTGCTCCTTGATCTTCAACTCGGACAGGTGATAGAGCAGCCCGTCGAGCACATGCAGCGCGTCCCGGACGTTCGCCGTGATGACCCTGCTGTGGAAGGGCGCATACTGGTCGCTGACGTGGGTGTAGAACAGCACGCCCGGTTCCCGGCCGTACTTCTCATTCAGATGCCCGAAGGTTTTCCCACGCCCACCTCTTGGGAAGCGTTGCCCGTCGGAACTGCTCGTCGTCCCATCTCCCCACAACGCGGCCAAAGGGAGCTTGGACTGGAAGTTGATGAGTTCTCGGCGAGCCCGGCAGCATAGGAGTCTGGACGGACGAACCAGTCGGCGAGGTACATCAGGCGCCGGGCGGTCAGGCTGGGATCGGGCGAGGCTTCGGACATCTTGGTCAACCCCAGATTGAGCCCATCGGCCAGGATGGCGGTGAGCAGGTGGTCGTGCCGCTCCGCGCCCTTGCCACTGTGCAGGTTCAGGAAGGCACCCGTGAAGCGGGTCCAGGCGTTGACCTCCAGCAGCAGATCGGTGATCTTTACCCGGGGAAGCCGTGCGCTCAAGGCCCGTTCCAGCGGCTCCACCTCGTCGGGCACCGCCTTCATCACCTTTCCAATCCTGAGCTTGCCGCGCTGTAAGGCAACGGACGACAACGCGCCTTTGGCATGCAGGTCCACGACCTCTCGCAACTGCCCGGTGAGCGGCGGCTCGGTCGCGCCCCAGAAGCTTTCAAAGGTTTCCGGGAGGTCCAGGGACAGGTCCGCGAGCCGCCGCTGCCAGACTCCCTGCGGCAACAGGTAGGCGTCGAGGTCCTTGTACTTGCGGCTGCCCGCCACCCACACGTCCCCGGCCCGCAACGCGAGTCTTAACGCGTCGAGGACGCACAGCTCGTAGGCCCGGCGCTTTACCGCACCGTCCCGGAAGACCTGCCCGGCCCACTTGTGCCGCACGAAGCCGATGGGGACGTGCTCGGACAGGGTGCGCTTGTTTGCCGCGTACATCTTGCGCAGGAGGTTCAGCGCCTCGACCAGGGAAGCCGCCTTTCCTTCGGCGTGGAACGTGAACGCCGCAAACAGCCTGGGGGCGTAGCTTCGTACCTTGGCGTAGCCCTTCATGGCGTGGTGCAGGGGATCAAGCTGCTCGGTGCTGGGGTAGTGGCATTCGGGGCATGACAGGAGTTCAATGAAGTATGAACACTCCCCCCTGCCCAGCGTGCGGTGGCGTCTACACCGTAAAAAACGGCCATGCCCACACTCACAAACAACGCTATCTGTGCCGGGTCTGTGGGGATCAGTTCACCCTGGAGCCGACCTGGCATCGGATGTCGCCTGAAACCGAGGCGTTGGTGGATCGATTGTTGACCGAACGTCTCTCGCACCGGGGAATTTGCCGGGTGGTGGGGGTCAGTCGCTCGTGGTTGCGTCGTCACATGACGCTGGAAAAGACCGTGCCACACAACATTCAAGCCCCAGAACCGCCAGCAAAACAAGCCTGAGCACTCCAGCACCAGCCCCGCTGGTGCTGGAGTGCGATGAGTTATGCACCTTCTTGGGTCGCCACGACCGCCCCCTCCGGCTGTGGTTGGCGATGGACCGAACCACCCGGCGGATCGTGGGCTGTTTCCTGGGCCAGCGAGACGCGCTGGGCGCGTTCGGACTCTGGGAGAGCCTGCTTACCCCCGACCTCGATGCGGTCTGCCATACAGACCGCTTGGCAACTTACAAAGGGGTGGTCTTCGGAGGGCTGCACCGCATCGGGGGCACCCAACACATTGAGCGCTTCAATGCCACCCTGCGTCTGAGATTGGCTCATCTGGTGCGCAAAAGCTTGTCCTTCAGCCGCAAGCAGGCCAACCTCGAAACCCTCGTCTGGCTTTTCATTCACCGCTACAACGCGTCATTACCCTGAACCCTCGACCGTCGAGGACGCCAGGCGAGCCCTGGGGCTTGCCGCACCCAGGGAGCGCAGACGCACGGTGGACCGCCTCGACCGCGAGGAAATCGAGCGACTGATCGAGGCGGCCTACCGCCGAACCAGCGGGTACGGGCTGATGGTCAAGACGCTGTTCTACACGGGCGCCCGCGTGTCCGAGTTCGTCAACATCCGAGTGACGGACCTGCACCTGGCTTTGGACCCGCCCCAGGTCTACATCGCCCACGCCAAGGGTGGGAGTGACGGATACGTGCCCATCCTGCCCGCTCTGGCCCAGGAGTTGAGGACCCAACTTGCGGGGCGACGCACGGAGTATCTGTTCAAGAGCAATCGGCATGATCAGTACACAGCACGGGCCATCCAGCTCATCGTGAAGGACACCGCGCGCCGGGCGGGGATCGACAAGACGGTGACGCCCCATCGACTCCGCGCCAGTGTGGCGACGATCCTGTTGGATGCGGGGATGCCGCTGGATCAGGTGCAGAAGTTCATGCGCCACAAGCGCATTGCGACCACCCAGACTTATGCCCAGACCAGCGACCGCAGCATGGCGAGAGTTATCTCAAGGCCCTGGAGGGCCGACCGTAGTTGAAAAAGAGTGGCCTGGCCGCTCTTTTTCCCTTAGCGTTGTTTTTGCGCCACGGCTGGCGTCACCCCACGTTGCGCTTCTCACCCGTCCGGAAAGTGTCCTGGTGGGAGCGGGGGTCGGCGCAACGAGCGTCCCAGCCTCGGCCCTTGAGGTGGCGGTGCGTCCAGGGCTCGCCCCCCGCGCTGGGGCTGCGTCACCTCGCAGGGCGGCCTAGCACATCCGGGTCATTCGGCAGAGCCCCGCGGGTCACCCGGCCCCCGGGAGGGAAAGGCGAGGGGGCGAAACCGTTCGATGACCGTTCGCGTGAAGAGGTCCGCCTCACAGCCGTAGTTGGGGTTGTGGCCGGAGCGCCCGAACCAGATCAGCTCCTTGTGCGGGGCGCGAATCCGCTCGAAGTACCGCTCGCTCAGGCTGGCCATCGCGTTCAGGTCGTGCCGCCCGATCAGGAAGTAGACCGGCACCTCGAAGTCGGTCGCCTGCTGGGCGAGGTCGACCTGTCGCTCGTTGAGCTGTGGGTAGACGACGCTGAACGTGTGAATGAGGCCCAGGAAGGCGTACAGCTTGTCGATCACCCGCAACTCGGGGAGGCTGACCATCTCGCCGAACGTGTTGCCCCCACCTCCGCCCGCCCGCCGGATCAGCCCGTGCTCATAGGCCGTCAGGGGATTGAGGTAGGTCATGTACCGGAGCAGGATCAACGACCCCGAGTACGGCGGGGGGCCTTGGCGTTCGAGCTTCCTGACCAGCTCGAGTTTCCCCTCCGCCCGAGCGTGCTCCAGAACGTAGCGGTAGCCTAACCGGTCGTCCTGAACTGTGCTGGTCATCTGGCCGACGCCGATGTAGGCGTGGAAGAGGTCCGGGCGACGCTGGGCCATCCACACCCCCAGGAAGCTGCCCCAGGAGTGGCCCATCAGGAAGATCTTGTCCTGATGAAACCGCCGCTTCAGATACTCGGCGAGGGCCAGGCCGTCTTCGACATACTGGTCGAGCGTGAGGTGTTCGCGGTGGGTGAAGGCGAGCGGGTAGGACTTGCCGACGCCGGGCTGTTCCCACACCGCCACGATGAAGTGTTTTTCCAGCTCGGCGTTGTGGGCGCGCACCCAGCCCATCTCGGTGCCGCCGGGCCCGCCGGACAGGAACAGCAGCACGGGCAGCCGCTCGGAATGGCCCCGCATCAGGACCCACTGTCGCGTCTCGTTCAGCGGCACCCGCTCCAGCGCGGCGACGCTGCCGGGAAGAACCTTCCCGCTGGCGTCGGTGATGGGCGGGGTGTGCCCCGGCCACAGCAGCACAACCGTGAGGCCCACGAGGACGGCCAAGCACGCCATCCACACCCTCTGCCTCCTCTCCACGCGCCGGGACCGGGGCTCTTGCCGTCTCCTCTGTGCGGGCATACCGGCCTTCTTTCTCCCCGCTCACCGGCAGGGGCGGACACGTCCGGGCATCCCTCAAGCCGCACGTTTGGAGGCACCCCGCTGGGCGGGCACACGTCTGAACAGGAAGTACGAGATTGGCCCGACGAAATTCACGAACGTCACCACCCTCCACCACAGCTTCCGGCCGCGCACCCCATCGTCCGGGCGCCGGGTCAGGTCCCGCTGCGCCGCGATCAGGAGCATGAGCTGGACGGCCCCGGCGACAAGGGCCGCCCCCCGCTGCCCGGGGCTGAGATCCTGCCAGGTCCTCCTGGGACGTGCCTCGTTCATCCTGTGCTCCTCTCCGCAGGGGCGCAAGACGGTGACCCCCACTCTCTCACGCAGCCTCCCTCGCCGGTGTTACCACCGGGTTACCGTCCCCGCGCGCCGCTCTCCCGTCACCACGCGGTGCTGTCACTGGCGAGGACAGGACCACCGCCTGGAATGAAGGGGGCCAGCATGTCCTCCCGAGGGGACACGTCGCGGCCGCAAGAATTCGTGAAGATGGCGGCGAGCGTTACCTCCAAGTTGAGGTGTAGGTGACGAGCGTGGAGTCAAGAGCGTCAGCACGGCGATCACCTGGGATCACCGCGGGAGGCGCCTTCGGTGGATTCATTTCTCTTCGCCTGCCTCGTGTCCCGAGGAACCCGGGGCACGACGGATAGGCCTGCGGAGTTGCACCGTGCCCACCAGCAGCGCCAGCCCCCAGGTCAGAATGGCACTCAGCACAAAGGGCCGGGAGCTGCCTGACGCATTCGGCAGGACCCGCAGCGGGCCCGCCCACGCGTTCACAGCGGCGTGGAGCAGCAAGGGGAGCAGCACGCTGCCTCCGGCAGCACGCTGCCTCCGCTCCCGTCGTATACCCGCCCCAGCCGCAGGGTCAGCGGCACGGCCTGCACCACGTACCAGAAAAACGGCAGTTCGGCCTGCGGGGTTCCCGGCAGCAGAAAAAGCGGCAGGTGCCACAGGGCCCAGAGCAGCCCCAACACCACGCTCGACCCCAGGGGACCCAGGTGCCCACGCAGGATCGGCCAGACCCACCCCCGCCACCCCAGTTCCTCGCCCAGTGGCCCGCCAATCAAGGCGACGACCGCCAGGTTGACGAACACGAGCGGCCATCTCCCGGGTGGGGGAAACGGGGGCACCTGGCCCTCCAGCAGGACATGCAGCCCGGCGGCGACCAGCATCACGGCGGCGGGACCCAGCAACGCGAGCGCGTACCAGCCGGGGGAGCCCATCCAACGGCCGAGTCTGGCCAGGAGCGCGCCTGCGCTGCCGTTCCTGCCCGCCAGCCACAACGCTGTGAGACTCGGTGCGGCACTGCCCAGCACCACCAGCGGCGCGGTGGGGGGATGCCAGGGGATGAGCCCGCGACCCGCCAGCACCGCGGGGAGCCAGAGCCCCCAGGCTGCCCCGAAGGTGACGGCGAAAAACAGCCCCAACTCCTGCCCAACGTGCCACCCAGCCTTCCATCTCATGCCGAGCTTTTCCAGCCTCGCCCTCCGAAGTCTTGGAGAGGGCGGAGTGGCCCTAAGAGGAGCACGAGCACCACGGTCAGGATCATGACGGTTCCCCAGACACTCATGGCTGACCTAGAACGTGAACGCCCGGGTCACGACCGTCGGGTCCGCGAAGTCGTATAGCGTGGGCATGGTGTCTGCCGGGCGGGGAGGAAGCCCTGGGATGGCCGGGAGCCCATTCGAGTCATCCGTGACGTTCACCCGCACCGAACCCTCTCCCCACCCGGCAAGCCGCAACTCCGCCCCGGTGGGTGGCACGGCGAAGTGCAGCACCCGCAGGCGGGAGCGAAGTTCCGGGGGCCGCCGCGAGAGGTCTATGGGCCGCCCGTCCAGGGTCGCGGCGGTGATCTCGCCCTCTCTCTGCACGCTCAGCAGCAGGGTGGGTGCCCCACGCCCGGAGGCGGCCCGCAGCGCCAGCACCCGGCTTCCATCTGGACCTCGTTCGTCCCGGGTCACGGTCAGGGTTGGCGCGGTCAGGGGCAGGCTCGGGGCGTGTCCTCCACGCGCGCCGGGGGCGGGACCAGCATCCACACCCCGGCGAGCAGCAGGGCCAGCAGGCAGGCGGCAGCGAGCACGCGGGCCAGCCGGTCGCGGGTCGGGGCGCGGGAGCGAGGGGGGAGGGTGGGGACGACCTCACGCGAGGTGGTCATGGGGGTGCTCCTTCCCTACCGGCCCCGGCGGCGCACGTCTTCCCGCACGTCCACGTTGTAGACGACCTCCTCGGCGGTGAAGACGGCCCAGGGCCGCCCCTGGTCGAGCCAGATGGCGGCGCCCTGCTTGGGCAGCGTCACTTCGCCGAAGTCCGCCCACGACAGGTTCTGGTTGATCCATAGCGTCTTCTCCCGGCTGTTCCCGTCGTGATACCGCATCGACTCGAAGAGGGTGGGCCGCCCCGTGGCGGGGTCGAAGCGCACCACGTACGTCTCGCGTTCCTCCCCGAAGGGCACGGTTAGGAGCGCCGTCTCGTCGTCTACCGCCTCCCACCGCACGCGGGGGTCGGTGAGGTAGACGCTGGGCATCCAGATCGTCTCCGACCACATCCCCAGGTTGGCGCCCTGCGCCCCCTTGGGGTCACCGATGCTCGACGGGAACGGCGGGGGCATCTCCTGGCGGCTCACGCCGCCCACGTACGACTCGTTCACGCGCAGGATCGGCAGGCCGAACCACGTCGCCTCGATGTAGTGGCGGTAGTTGCGCCCAGCCTCGTGGACGAAGCGGAAGCGGGCAGGGAAGGCGGGGCCGCCGGGGACGGGCCGCAAGGTGGCGCGCCCGCTGATGACGGCCGAGGTGATGACGGGCAGGCGCTCGCCGTAGGTCTGGCGGTAGAACCGCTCGACGGGGGCAGGCAACCCGGCGGGGAGGGGCACGGTCTCCGGCGTGCTCGCAGCGGATGGATACGCGGGGAAGAGGCGGGGCTGGACCTGCAAGCCCAGCCAGCCCAGCGCGACCACACCGGCGAGGAATCCTGCACTCCACAGCAGGGGTCGGCGCCAGCCGGAACGCTTCCGGGCGGCGCGGCCCGAAGGGTAGGTGACGGTGAGGCGAGGCTGTCTGGTGTTCATACGACCTCCTTGGCGGGCTGAGGCACGTCCCCGGCCAGATCGTCCAGCCCCTCGGCCCGCTCCAGCCGTGCCCGCAGGTCGCGCACGAAGCGCGCGGCGGGAGCGCCGTCCACGAGGTCGTGATCGAAGTCGAGGGTGAGGTTCAGCAGTTCGCGCGGCACGATCCTCCCGTCCACGACGGCAGGCTTCTCGCCGATGCCGCCGACCGTCACCGCGAGGGTGTAGATCGGCAGGGCGAGACCCCAGCCACCCCCTGAGCCGAACATCCCCAGGGAGGTCAGGCCTACCGTGCCGAGATGTGCCTTCCAGACCTGGGGATGGCCGCTCACCCAGCCGTACGCGATGCGCCGCACCGGGCCGGGCAGCCGCAGGAACAGGTCCGTCAAGCGGGCCGCCCGCCCGCTGGGGCTCGCTCCCGGGTTCGCCTGCACCCCACGCAGTTCGTCGTGCAACTCGCGCAGGGTGCGGCGGTTCGCCCCGCGCAGGACGTGGGCGAGCGGGAAAGACCGGCCCCCCACCGCCACCTCGACGATCACGCACACGTCCACCTCGCCGAACACGACCACCCGGCCGCGCCAGTCCCGGTAGGCGTGCAGGTCGGGGTCGGCGGCCACCGCGCGGGCCAGGCAGGACGCGACGAAGGCAGTGAAAGACAGCATTTCGCCGGTGGCGGCGTGGTGCGCCCTCAACCTCTGGCGGACGAGGGTCACGTCCACCTCGATCAGGCCCCGGACGGTGTGCTTGCGCCCGGCGAGGCGCGCGGCGTCTACGACCGCCTGCCGGGACCGGGGAAAGGGCTGCACGCGGTCACCCGCGTGGGGGAGGCTTCGGCTCATGTTCGGTCCTTTCTCGTACCGGGCCGCCGGGGGTGCGGTGGAGGTCATAGGGCCACTGCCGGGAGTCAGCCGCTCCCCGCCGCCCGCGCAGGTCCGGCGAACGGCGGGGAGGGCGGCGCTCCTACGCAGGGTGCGGGGTGGAGAGCGTCCCCACGCGCGGCTCACGCGGACCGCGCCACCACAGCCACAGGGCGCCGAGGGTGAGGAGCAGCGCGGCCAGCGTCATCAGACCTCCCAGGACGGGCACCTGAGCGAGCAGGGCCAGGACGAACGCGCCGAGCAGGACGGCGGCGGAGGGCTGGACCGCCCGCCCGGGCCGCGCCGCCCCGACCAGCCACGTCCCCAGCAGCGAGGCGGCCAGCCCCTGCGCGGCAAACCAGGCTGCCCAGGCGAGAAGCGCCCCGACTCCGAGCAGCACGGGCGCCCCGATCAGGGCGAGGGGCAGCACCAGGTTCCCCAGCCCCAGCATGGTGAGCAGCACCGCGGCGAACACGATGACGCCCGCGACGACGAGGACCGCGAGGGGGAACCCCACGAAGGTGAGCGCCCCGTACCCCAGGCTGGCCCCCGGCAGGGCGCGCAGCCTCGCCGTGACCGCCGCGAGTGGGCTGCGCGCCAGCCACACGAGGAGCAGGCCCGCGAGCGCGATGCCCACGAAGTCACGCAGGAAACTCATCTCCACGTTTGCCGTGCTCACGGTCATAGGGTCTGGCGTGGTGGACACCCAGGACGCCGTGAGCGGCGCGTAGTCCACCTGTCCGCCCACGGCGTTCGGCGGGAGGGTGGGCCGGTCGGGCATCCGCAGGGTGAGGTCCCCGTTCACCCGCCCGTCCCCGGTGAAGCGCAGGCCGGAGGGGAGGGGGTCGGGGCGGGCCACCCCGGGCGTCCAGTTCTGCGGCCAGGTGGCGCGGTTGTCCACGTTGAAGCGGGCGTCGCCGCCCACCGTGCCGCCCACCGCCACCCCGTAGGCGCCCACGTAGGCGTTGCGGGCGACGGTGCCATTCAGCCGCGTCTGGGTGCCCCCGAAGGCCACGTCGCGCCCGACCCGCGCGCCCCGAGTCACATCCAAGCCCACCCCGGCGGCGAGGAGGTCGCGCCCGATGTTCGCGTTCTCACCCACCCGCAGCACCGAGCCCGCGAGCCGGGCCGCGCCCGTGACCGCACCGCCCAGGGTGACGCTCTGGCCCGCCGCCCAGACGTTGCCGCGCACCGGGCCGTTCACGCGCACGGTGTTCCCGGCGGCGATCAGGTCGCCCTCGACGGTGCCGTCGATCTGCACGTCCTGGCCCAGGACGTAGAGGTCGTCGCGGATCACCTCGTTGGCAGGGACGCGCACCACGTCCCCGGTGCGCCACTCCAGCCCGAGCGCGCTCCCGCCCAGAGTGAGCGAGGCGAGCAGGGCGCTCGTGCGGCGGGTCAACTTCCCTCGTTCTCGCTGGTCGCGCATGGCGAACTCCCTGGGGCCCGCACCCGGGCCTGCCCTCTGGCGCGGCTCCTGCCGGGTGTTCCCGACCCCTGTGGGCCGCATCCTGCGACTCCCGCGTTACGTGGGAGTTACCGTCCCTGCCCCGCCGGGGGCAAGTGTGAAGCCCCGGCTCTCACCCCAAGCGGGCCCCTCCCCGCCGCCGGACCTGCACCCGGAGCTTGGCCGCCAGCGTCCGGTAGAACGTCGGGTGGTGGAGGTAAGCGACGTGCTCCGACGGGAGGTGACCGCCCAGGGGAAACTCCAGGTCGTGCGCGCCTCCCGCGACCCCCTCCGCGCGGAAGCTCAGCAGGTCGCCGGGACTCCAGACATTCCAGAAGTAGCCCAGGTGCGGTGAGCGGGCGACCGGCGCGGAGGGGGTGGCCGTCTCCTCCAGGAAGAGCCCCAGTTCCTTGAAGAGGCCCACCTGCCCGCCCGCCGCGCACCAGAAGTCGACCCGCAGCGCGGCCAGGGCCGGGTCGGCGGGGACGAAGGCCGTCAGGGCGTCGTCCAGCAGTTGCCCCCCCCATGCTGTGCGTCAGCACGACCAGGGGCTCGCCGCTGCTCCGGCGGCTTTCGTCCGCCGCCCGCAGGCCGTCGAGCACCCGCCGGGCGATGGGGCCCGGACGCTCGGTGGTGCCCCGGCCGTTCAGGTAACACAGCACGTCCCCCAGGAAGATGGGGAGGAAGGCCTCCAGGGGGCGGCGCACTGTGACGGCCGCACGCTCGAGGTTCCGGCGGTGCTGGCGGCGCCATTCCCCCGACAGGTGAGGCCAGAGGAACTCGGGGGAGGCCGGCGGGTGCACTTGGGCCTGCGCCGCCGCCTCGACCAGGGCCCACTGGCCGGACGGCGGCGTGAGGCTCAGCACCTCCCGAAGCGCCGCGTCTCGCGTCACCGCCCAGACGGCCTCCACCAGCGCGGGCCAGGCCTCCGGGGGCGTGTCGGGGCGAAACCGCCGCTCCAGCAGTTCACCCGACCCGTCTTCCCCGAGGAGATCGAGCCGTTCCGGCCAGACTTCCTCGGCGGTTCGGGAGCCCTGGAAGCGCCCACCCAGCGCGTAGCGGGCGCCCAGGTCGCCCCAGTAGAGGAACGTGGTCTCGACCCACTCAGGCCGCGCAGGATTGAGGACGGGCGCGACCTGCGACCTCAGGGACGCCTCGATGTCAGGCCAATTCACCCCGTGGGTGAGCCGGTGGAGGACGACCCCCAGTGGGCCATCCTCCTCGCGGATGGCGACCCCGTGCAGGAAGAGGATCGGCATGGCCCACTCTAGCCGGGGAGGGGCGCGCGGGGCCGCCTGGGGCGACGGGAGCTTCCGCGTCCTCGGCGTCGCCTCGCGGCCCGTGCCGGACGGCGCACCGACCGAGGCCAACCTCTCCTTCGAGAGCTCCCTGCTCTTTCTCGACCCCCCAAAGGGGACGCCCGCCCGAGCCTGAAGGACCGGATGGGCCTGGGTGTGGCCGTCAAGGTGATCACCGGGGACAGCCTGCGGGTGGCGCGGCACGTGCGGGGGCGGGGGGCCTCCCCGTGCCCCCTGCTAAGAATTTCCCCCCGGCCTCGTCGTGCCGCTCACCCTCGCCCCGCCTTTCGGATTCGTGCCGCCCCCCCGCCTCACTCGCGGCCATCCTGGGAATCACCGTCCTGTACGCGCTGGCGACGGACGCCGTGAAGCGGGCCTCTCCCGCCTGGCAGGGAAGGTCCCGGTAACCCGCAGGTAACACCCTGGGTCCACGCTGGGGAGAAAGGGGGTCTCGCCATGACGGACCAGACGAAGACGGCTTCCCCACAGGGCACGCCCGCCGAGCCGCCCCGCACCTTCCTGGAGGAGCTGGAGGTAACCGGCGCAAAACTCGTGGCCCGCGTGCGGGAGTTGGCCCAGGAGGGGAGCGCCCGGCGGGTGACCATCCTGAGCGAGCAGGGCGAGGAGCTGATCAGCATGTCCCTCACCCTGGGCACCGTAGCGGGCGGGCTGGTCGTGCTCTCAGCTCCCGCCCTCGCCGCCCTGGTGACCCATGTGAAGGTGGTAGTCACCCGGGACGGGGAGGCGGGGGAGGAACGGGAGGGCCCCACGACCTGACGGCCCCCGGCCCAGGGGACCTCCGGCGAGCCTGGGCGTGAGGGGTGCGGAGGGTGGAAGACCCACCCCGGGCAACCGGGCCCGTGACCTTCCGCACCTCCCGCGAGAAGTCCAACGTCATCCGGGGAGTCTTGATCCCCGAAGGAGGAAGCGATGCGACGGTTCGGCACGAACGCGGGCTGGGGCTGGCCCTGCGCCGCACCGGGGATTGGTGGGCCTTTATCCCCGGCGGGGTGCTGCTTGGCCTGACCCTCGCCGTGTTCTCGAACGGTGCCCCGTGGGGCGGGCCCGCCTTCCTCGCGTCCATCGGCGGCTTCTCGCTGATCGCCGCCCGGCATCCCGAACACTGGTGGGCGGTGATCCCCGGCGGGGCGCTGCTCTTCCTGGGGCTGGCGGCAACCTTTCTGGTGCTCGCCGGGTTGCCCGCCGCGCGGTCGCAGGGGGGGACCCACCGCTGGGCATGGTGCCCCGCCGCCGGACTGCTCGCGCTGGCCGTGGTGAGCGGCGGCTGGTTCGGGGGCGCCCTGGGCGGCGTGCTGCTCCTCGTCCCGCGCCGTGGGCGACGCTGAGAGGGGAAGATCATGAGTGATCCTGTCGCGTCCGGTGCGGGCGGGGGGCTGGGGAGACGACCGCCCTCCCTGGTGGGACCGCTCGTGCTCATCGCCCTGGGGCTATTGTGCCTCCTGACGAACCTGGGGGTGCTGTCCCCCCGGGTATGGGACACGCTCTGGCGGCTGTGGCCCTTCGCCCTGATCGCGCTGGGGGTGGAGGTGCTGGTGGGGTGGCGCACGCCCTGGGGCCGCCTCGCCGTGCTCGGGGTGTTCGTGGTCGCCGCCGTGGTGGGCGTGTGGTGGACTGTCCGGACGCCGGGTGTGGCCGGGCTGGTCGACCACCCGGTCCGGGTCGCCGTGCCCACGGGAACCCGCCAGGCGGAACTGACCCTGCGCTCCGGGGTCTCGCAGCTCGACCTGCGGGCGGGGCCGGGGGGCGACCTCGTGAGCGGGCAGGTGCAGACCGCCCGGAACGAGCGACTCACGAACGAGTTCGGCCAGCGCGGCGAGACGGCGGTGGTCCGGGTGGCCATGAGCGGGTCCTCGTCCGTCAGCTTCACCGGGCAGAACACGCCGCGCTGGACCCTCGCGCTGACCCCCGCCCTTCCCTGGACGCTGAATGTCTCGACCGGGGTGGGGCGGGCGGCCCCCGACCTGCGGACCCTGCGGGTGGCGAACCTGACGCTGGCGGGTGGGGTGGGCGAGACGACGGTCACCCTCCCGGCGCGGGGCGAGCCCCGGGCAGATCTTCGCGGCGGGGGGGGGGCGCTGACCGTCCGCCTCCCGGCAGGGCTGGCGGCCCGGGTGGTCGCCAACACGGGTCTGGGCGCGGTGGAGGTCACCCTCCCCGCCACGCGGGACGGGGACACCTACGTGATCGGTCATCCCGACACCAGCCCCGACCGCGCTGAGGTGCGGGTGGCGGGCGGGGTGGGCCGCGTGCGGATCGAGGGTGTACGCTGAGGAGATGGGGGGACCACGCTTCCCCGCGGAGCCTCCGGTCGCCGTCACGCCCTGCCGCCTCGGCGGGGAGACGGCGACCCCAGTTCTCGCCCGGTCCCCCAGGAAAGGGGACCAGCATGCGTCCGTCAGGCGGCGACAGCACCTTCACAGGTTCCGTTCCGCAGCTCTACGAGCGGTACATGGTGCCGTTGATGTTCGAGCCCTACGCCGACGACCTCGCCGCCCGGGTGGTGCGGCGCCAGCCTGCCCGCGTTCTGGAGGTCGCAGCGGGCACCGGGGCCCTCACCCGGCGGCTCGCCCGGGACCTCCCCGGGGGCGTGCCCATCGTCGCCACCGACCTGAACCCGCCCATGCTCGACCAGGCCGCTGCCGTCGGCACTTCCCGTCCCGTCGAGTGGCGCCAGGCCGACGCCTTATCCCTGCCGTTCCCCGATGAGGCTTTCGATGTGATCGTCTGCCAGTTTGGGGTGATGTTCTTCCCCGACAAGGCGAGGGCATTCGCCGAGGCCCGTCGGGTCTTGCGGCCTGGCGGGCACCTCCTCTTCAACGTCTGGGACCGGATCGAACACAACGACTTCGCGGCGACCGTGCAGGGGGCGATGGAGGCCGTCTTTCCCGACGACCCGCCGCGCTTCATGGCCCGGGTGCCGCACGGGTACCACGACCCCGCCGTGATCGCCCGGGACCTGGCCGCCAGCGGCTTTGAGCAGGCGCCCGCAGTCACCACCCTGACAGTGCGCGGCCGCGCCGCCTCGCCGCGTGTCCCCGCCGTAGCCCTGTGCCAGGGCACACCGCTGCGCGGGGAGATCGAGGCCCGGGACGCCTCCCGCCTGGACGAGGTCACGGACGCGGCGACGGCGGCGATCACCCGTCGGTTCGGCCCGAGTACCGTGGAGGGCAAGCTCCAGGCCCACATACTCAGCGTCGAGTGGTAGATTCCGGAGGTCGGCCCAACGACGGAAACCGGGGCCGGGGACCGCAGGAAGGTGTCTCTAGCCCCGCCCCCCGCCCTCCTGCCCGCGCGACCAGCGCCACTCCCGCACTTCGGGCAGGTCCTCGCCGGTGGCCCGCACGTGCAGGCGGTGCGCGATCAGCTTGTCCCGCAACATCTGCTTGACGTGCGCGCCCACCGCCTGAAGCCGGGGCACCCGGTCGACGGCGTCGATGGCGAGGTGGAAGCGGTCGAGGCCATTCAGGACCGCCATGTCGAAGGGCGTGGTGGTCGTCCCCTCCTCCTTATAGCCATGCACGTGGAAATTGGCGTGGTTGGTGCGGCGGTAGGTCAGGCGGTGGATCAGCCAGGGGTAGCCGTGGTAGGCGAAGATCACTGGCCGGTCCCGGGTGAAGAGGCTGTCGAAATCGCGGTCGTTCAACCCGTGGGGGTGCTCGCTCCCCGGTTGCAGGGTCATCAGGTCCACGACGTTCACCACCCGCACCCGCAGGTTGGGGAAGTGCTGCCTCAAGAGGTCCACCGCCGCCAGCGTCTCCAGGGTGGGCACGTCGCCCGCGCAGGCCATCACCACGTCGGGTTCCACCCCCGTGTCCGTGCTCGCCCACGGCCAGAGGCCCAGCCCGGCGGTGCAGTGGCGCACGGCCTCGTCCATGTTCAGCCACTGGGGGGCGGGCTGCTTCCCCGCCACGATCACGTTCACGTACTGTCGGCTGCGCAGGCAGTGGTCTGCCACCGAGAGCAGCGTGTTCGCGTCGGGCGGCAAGTACACCCGCACCACGTCCGCCTTCTTGTTCATGACGTGGTCGATGAAGCCCGGGTCCTGGTGCGAGAAGCCGTTGTGGTCCTGGCGCCACACGTGCGAGGTCAGCAGGACGTTCAGGGAGGGCACCGGGCGCCGCCAGGGGAGGCGGCGGCTCGTCCCCAGCCACTTCGCGTGCTGGTTGAACATCGAGTCCACGATGTGGATAAACGCCTCGTAGCACGAGAAGAGGCCGTGCCGCCCGGTCAGGGTGTAGCCCTCCAGCCAGCCCTGGCAGAGGTGTTCGCTCAGCACCTCCAGCACCCGCCCGTCCGGCGAGAGGTGCTCGTCGGTGGGGAGCAGGGGCTCCGCCCACGCCTTGCCCGTCGCCCCGTACACCGCGTCGAGGCGGTTGGAAGCGGTTTCGTCCGGGCCGAAGAGGCGGAAGTTGTCGGGATTGCTCCCCATCACGTCGCGCAGGAAAGTGCCCAGCACGCGGGTCGCCTCGCCGTCCACCGCGCCGGACTGGGGAACGGGGACCCCGTAAGCGCGGAAGTCGGGCAGCCGCAGGTCGCGGGGCGTGAGGCCCCCGTTGGCGACCGGGTTGGCGCCCATCCGCCGGTCTCCCTGCGGGGCGAGCGCGGCGAGGTCGGGCCGGAGCGTCCCCCCGTCGTCGAACAGCTCCTCGGGACGGTAGCCCCGCAGCCAGTCCTCAAGCTGGCGCAGGTGGTCGGGGTTGGAGGTGAGTCCGGCGAGGGGCACCTGGTGGGCGCGCCAGGTCCCCTCCACGGGTTGGCCGTCCACCTCCTTCGGGCCGGTCCAGCCCTTGGGGGTCCGCAGGACGATCATCGGCCAGCGGGGGCGCCCCTTGACGCCCTCCTCGCGAGCGCGGCGCTGAATCTCGCGGATGTCCGCCCACGCCCGCTCCAACGCCTCCGTCAGTGCCCGGTGGACGAGTTCGGGGTCGTCCCCCTCCACAAACAGCGGATGATGCCCGTACCCCCGCAACAGCGACTCCAACTCCTCCCGAGGCAGCCGGGCGAGGACCGTGGGGTTGGCGATCTTGTACCCGTTGAGGTGCAGGATGGGGAGGACGGCGCCGTCGCGGGCCGGGTTGAGGAACTTGTTGGCGTGCCAGCTTCCGGCGAGCGGCCCGGTCTCGGCCTCGCCGTCGCCGATCACGCATGCGACGAGGAGGTCCGGGTGGTCGAAGGCGGCCCCGTAGGCGTGCGCGAGGCTGTAGCCCAGCTCGCCTCCCTCGTGGATGGAGCCGGGCGTCTCGGGCGCGACGTGGCTGGGAATGCCGCCGGGGAAGGAGAACTGGCGGAACAGCCGGGCCATCCCCGCCTCGTCCTGAGAGATGTCCGGGTACAGCTCGCTGTAGGTGCCCTCCAGGTAGGTGTTGGCGACGAGGCCGGGGCCGCCGTGCCCGGGGCCGGTGACGTACAGGACGCTCAGGTCATGGCGCCGGATCAGCCGGTTGAGGTGCACGTAGATCAGGTTGAGGCCGGGCGTGGTGCCCCAGTGGCCCAGCAATCTCGGCTTGACGTGCTCCAGGCGAAGGGGCTCGCGCAGCAGGGGATTGGCGAGCAGGTAGATTTGGCCCACCGAAAGGTAGTTGGCCGCGCGCCAGGAGGCGTCCAGCAGCCGGAGTTCGTCGGCGCCGAGGTCGGGAAGGACGGGGCTGGTGCTCGTCATGGGGGACACCTCTGGGGACGGCGGGAAGCGGGTCGGAGCGTCCTGAGCCTGGAGACGGAGCGTTACGGAGGTGTTACCGGGGGGACGGTGATGCTCAGCCGCGTCGCGTCCTTCGGGCGCTCGCCACCAGCTTGGCGAGTTCGCGCACCCACAGCACCGAGGACGCCACCGTCAGGCACAGCAGCCAGTCGGGCAGGCCTAGCGGGACCGTCCCGAACGCCCGTTGCAGGGGGGGCGCGTACACCACCAGCCCGTGCAGGGCCAGCGACAGCGCCACCGCCCCCCACAGCCAGCGGTTGCGGAGCAGTCCCCGGAAGGCGCTCTGGGTGTCCGAGCGGGCGTTCCAGACATTGAAGAGCTGAGAGAACATCAGCGTGGTAAAGGCCAGCGTGCGCCCGTGGGGGAGGCTCCCCGCGTCCCCGCGATCAGGCCGCCGGGCAATGAGGCGTCCAGCACGCCCAGGGTCCCCACCGCCACGACTCCCCCGACGAGCAGGATGCCGCGCCACATCTGGGGAGTGATCACGCCCTCCCCGGCGGGACGTGGCGGGCGGAGCATCACGTCCGGGTCGGTGGGGTCGAGCCCGAGTGCCAGGGCGGGCGCCCCGTCGGTCACCAGGTTGATCCACAGGATCTGGGTGGCGAGCAGCGGCAGCACGACCTCGCCGCCCTCCCCGCGCAGACCCAGGGCGCCCGCGAAGACCACCCCGAGGAACATGGTCAGCATCTCGCCGATATTGGAGGACAGCAGGTAGCGCAGGAACTTGCGGATGTTATCGAAGATGCCGCGCCCAACTTCTACCGCCGCGACGATGGTGGCGAAGTTGTCGTCGGCGAGCACCATGTCGGCGGCCTCTTTGGACACGTCGGTGCCGGTGACGCCCATCGTCACGCCGATGTCGGCGGCCCTCAGCGCGGGGGCGTCGTTCACCCCGTCCCCGGTCATCGCCACGACCGCCCCGCCACGTTGGCAGCGCCCGCACGATCCGCAGCTTGTGTTCGGGGTCCACCCGGGCGTACACCCCCGTCTCCCGCACCGCGCGTTCCAGCTCGCTCTCCGGGAGGCGCGCGAGGTCCGCGCCGGTCAGCGCCCGCTCGCCCGGGGACACGAGACCGAGTTCAGTCGCGATGGCGGCGGCGGTCACCGGATGGTCCCCGGTGATCATCAGGGGGCGGATGCCCGCCTCCCGTGCCCGCGCGACCGCCGCCCTCGCCTCCTCGCGCGGGGGGTCGATCATGCCCACGAGGCCCAGGAACACCAGATCGCGCTCCAGGTCCTCGGTCGCCTCCCCCGCGGGGGCGTTCCCCGGTAGGGTGCGGGAGGCGACCCCCAGCGTTCGCAACGCCCGCGCGGCCAGCCGCTCGTTCTCGGCGCGGATCGCGGCCCGGCGCGCGCCCGAGAGTGGGTGGACCTCCTCCCCGACGAGTTCAGAGGTGCACCGCTCCAGCAGCACGTCGGGGGCACCCTTGCTGAAGAGGACGAGGCGCCCCGCTTCCCGGTGCACGGTGCTCATCCGCTTGCGCTCCGAGGAGAAGGGGAGTTCGCCCACCCGCGGGAGGCGGGCGTCCAGCTCCCCCGGACTCAGCCCCGCCTTGCGCGCCGCCACGATCAGGGCCCCCTCGGTGGGGTCGCCCTGGACGGTCCAGCGGCCCTCCTCCCGCAGGGCGGCGTTGCTGGCAAGGGCGGCTCCGATGAGCAGCCGCTCGACCTCGGCCCACTGGGGTCCCAGGCGCAGCGGCCCTTTCCCGGCGCTCAACTCTCCTTCCGGCGCGTACCCGCCGCCCGTCACCCCGGTCACGCCGCTCGCCGTCACGACCTCGCGCACCGTCATCTCGTTGCGGGTGAGGGTCCCGGTCTTGTCGGAGGCGATCACGCTCGCCGAGCCCAGCGTCTCCACGGCGGGCAGGCGGCGCACGACTGCCCTCCTCCTCGCCATCCGCCCCGTGCCCAGGGCCAGCACCGCCGAGGTGATCGCGGGCAGCCCCTCGGGCACCGCCGCGACGGCCAGGGCCACCGCCAGCAGGAGCACGTCCACCAGGGCTGCGAGGTCCCGCACCCCGCCCACCAGCACGAGGGTCAGGGCCATCACCCCGGCGATGACGAGCACCAGGGCCCCCAGCCGCCGCCCGGTGCGGCCCAGTTCGCGCTGGAGGGGCGTCTCCTCGGCGGGGGTGCGCCCCAGCAGCCCGGCGATGCGCCCGATCTCCGTGCCCATGCCCGTGGCGGTCACGACGGCCCGGCCCCGGCCCCCGCTCACCGCCGTGCCCGAGAGGACCATGTTGCGGCGGTCGCCGAGGGCGGCTGCGTGGTCGAGGGGGGCGGCGTCCTTGCCCACCGGCAGGCTCTCCCCGGTCAGGGACGCCTCCAGCGTGCGCAGGGAGACGGCCCCCAGGAGCCGGGCGTCGGCGGGCACGGCGTTCCCCTCCTCCAGCAGCAGGATGTCCCCCGGCACCACCTCGCGGGCGGGCACGGGGCGGGGCTCGCCGTCCCGCAGCACCCGGGCCTGGGCGGCGGTCATCGCCCCCAGGGCCGCGACCGCCCGCTCGGCGCGCGCCTCCTGGGCGTACCCCAGCACGGCGTTGAGGAGCACGAGCACGTCCTGAAATTGCGCCAGGAAACGCCGCCAGGCGGGCCCGGGCTTCCGGGGAAGCGAGGCCGCGGGCCGGGTCGACCCCCAGGGTGCTCGCCACCTCCCCGGCCTGCCGAAGCTCGGGGGCGGGCGGGGCGGAACCGGGCGTGGGGAGGTCCGTGGTCGTGCGGCTCACCTCCCGAGAGCTTACGGGGAACCCGGACGTCACGTGCCTTGCGTCCGCACACCTGCGCTCCCGGGCACCTCGGGCCCCATCACGTCCCTCGCCCCCACGGGCTCCGGAGCGGCAGACAGAGACGACGGGCAGGGGATCACCACGGCCTCTTGACCGGGCGGGTGGCGCCGGGGTGACGAACAAGGTCCCACATCGTGCGGTCAACCTGGGGCTTTTCCGTTACCTTGCCGTTACCGCCCGGCCCTTCTCCGGAGGACCGGGGGAGGCAGGGGTGGACGACGTGACCCTCGCGTAGCCCCAGGGTTCTTCCCGCCGTGTTCCCCCGGGCGTCGTAACCCTCAGGTAACCCCCCGGCCCCACCCTGGCATCAGGCCGCTTCCGGCCCGGAGGTGCAAGGTGTTCCGTCGTGTCCTCGTTCCCGTCGATTTCGGGGCTTGCAGCGTGCAGGCCGTCACCCATGCCTTCGACCTCGTGCGGGTCATCGGAGGCAGCCTCACGCTGCTACATGTCCTGGAGGAACCGCAGGCGCCGGACGGACCGGCGGAGGCCCGGTTGCGTCAGCTCGCCGAGCGCGGGCGCCGTCCCCCCACCCTGCTCGTCGCGGCGCCGGGGGAACACTCCGTGGCCGAGGCCATCCTGGCGGCGGCCCGGCGCGTGGAGGCCGAGTTGCTCGTGCTCGGTCCCCACGGGGGGCCGGACCCCACTGTTCACAAGCTGGGGCGGGTGGCAACCGAGGTCCTGCTGGGGGCCCATCTCCCCGTGCAGCTCGTGCCGGGGGCCTTTCAGCCCGCCCCCGAGCCGGGAGCCCGTTGGCGCGCCCTGGCGAAAGGCGAGCACGACGCTTGACCCGCCGGGCGGGCCGTAACGCCCCGGTTACACCCGGCAGGCAGGGTGACGGCAGGCGGACCGTTCGGGGCCGTCAGCCTGAGGCGGGAACCGCCCGGACCTTCCCCTCCGTTCTTCCCACCGCCGGATCCTCTCCAAGACCCCAAGGAGCGCAGGATGTTCGAGCGTATTTTGGTGCCGCTGGACTTTTCGACCTCCGCCGCGCGTGCCCTCGACACGGCGCGCACCCACTTCCCGGGGGCACACCGCCGCCTGCTGTACGTGGCGGATTCCCGCCGTGACTATGCCGCCAGCGCCCTCGACCTGCTCGAGTCGGGCCACCCGGCGGCCAGCAGCGCCGACCTCGCCCGGGATGAGCTGGAACGCCAGTTGGAGGCGAACGAGACCATGCAGGTGGTGGACGGAGTGCCTGCCGAGGAGATTCTGGGGGTGGCGCGGGAGTGGGGGGCAGAGTTGATCGTGATGGGGACGCACGGGCGGCGCGGCCTGGCACACCTGGTGCTGGGGTCGGTGGCGGAGGCGGTCGTGCGGGGGGCGACGGTGCCGGTCATGACCGTGCGGGTCGTCCAGGCCACCGCGAAGACCGAGGAGCCCGCCGGGCGCACCCTGCCCCTCCGACCGTCCCCCAGCGGCGGGTGACCCCCGGACACGTTCAATAGGCCTCTGGGCGCTGTGGCCCAGGGCCCGCGTCCGCTTTTCCCGGGGAGAGTGCCTGAGGGGCCAGACGCGGGCTCCGTGCGCCCCCGGAGGCACCCCTCATCCTGACGGAATGACGGGAGGCGGCCCCGCCAGGCATGCCCCCTCGGGATGAACCGGGTTGAGCTGGCCCGCCGCTGTCAGGCTCAGCGCACGACCAGCACCGGGACGGAGGAGCGCCGCACCAGCGTCTCCGCCACCGACCCCAGCAACACCCGGTCCATCCCCCGGTAGCCGTGCGTCCCCACCACGATCAGGTCAGACTTCGCCCCCTCGCCCAGCAGCACATCGGCGGGCAAGCCGTCGAGGAGCTTGACCTCCACCGTCACACCGGCCTCGCGCGCCCGCTCCTCGGCCCGCGCGATGGTCTCCAGCCCCAGTGCCCGGACCCGCTCGCGGGCGGCGTCCACACTCAGGCCCGTCACCAGCGCCGTGTAGGAGGAGATGGGGGGCTCCTCCAGCACGTGCAGGACCGTGGTGTCCGCGCCGAGTCGCCGGGCCAGGTCGAGGCCGTACCTGAGAGCCTGCTCACCCGCCTCGCTGCCGTCCACCCCGATCAGGACCCTCACGGCCTGACCTCCGGGTGGCCCGCCAGCACGAGGGGCACGCCCCGCCGCACGAGGTCCACCTGCCTCCCCCGGTCGGCGAGGTCCCGCGCGAAGTGTTCCATCACCGGCACCTCTCCGTGCACGAGCAGCACCCGGGCCTCCCCGGTCGGCTCCAGCCAGGCGAGCAGGTCGTCCCGGTCGGCATGGGCGGAGAAGCCCCCGATGGTGTGGATGCTCGCCCGCACCGACACCTCCTCCCCGAAAAGACGCACCTGCCGCGCCCCCCTGACCAGGGCGGCCCCCAGGGTGCCCGGGGCCTGGAAGCTGACGATCACGACGCTCGTCTCTGGCCGTCCGAGGCGGTGACGCAGGTGGTGGCGCACCCGCCCCCCATTCATCATCCCCGAGCCCGCCACAATCACCATCGGCCCGGCCTGGCTGTTCAGGGCGCGCGACTCGCCGGGCGAGGTCAGTACCCGCAGAGTGGAGGGGTGGAAGGGGTCCACCCCCTCTGAGAGGGCCAGCGCCACGTTGGGCTCGAATTCGGCGGCGGAGTCCCGGTACAGCCGGGTGAGCTGCGCAGCCATCGGCGAGTCCAGGTACACCGGGACGGGCGGGATGTCCCCGGCGTCCATCAGCCGCTTCAGGAAATACAGGACGTTTTGGGTGCGCTCTAGGGCGAAGCTGGGGATGATCACGGCTCCGCCCAGGGCGAGGCTGCGCCGCAGCACGTCCCGGAACTCGGCCACGGTGTTCGCCAGGGAGCGGTGGGTGCGGTCCGCGTAGGTCGTCTCCACGATCACGGCGTCACAGGCGAAGGGGAGAGAGAAGTCAGGCTGGACCGCAGAGTTGCGGTTGCCCAGGTCACCGGAGAAGACGACGCGGCCTCCGGGTGTCTCCAACTCGTAGAAGACGCTGCCCAGGACGTGCCCGGCGGGGCGGGCGGTGACCGTGACGCGCCCGAGTCGAAAGGGCTCGTGGGGCACCACGTCCGGCTTGAAGCGCCGCAACGTCTCATGGGCGAGTGCTTCGTCATACAGGGAACCCGTCTCCGGCACGTCCTGCCCCGCGCGCATCGCTCGCCGCCGGTCCCGGGCGTGATCCTCCTCCTGCACCCGGGCGCTGTCGAGGAGCACGACCTTGGCGACGCGGGCGGTGGGCTCCGTGCAGTACACCCGGCCGCAAAAGCCCCCCTTCACCAGCAGGGGCAGCCGTCCCACATGGTCGAGGTGGGCGTGTGTGAGCAGCACCGCGTCCAGGCCCGCCGGGTCGAAGCCGAAGGGCTCGCGGTTGAGAGCATCGAGATCAGGTCCACCCTGAAAGAGGCCGCAGTCCACGAGAAGCTGCTCCCCGCCCACCTCGAGCAGGTGACAGCTTCCGGTGACCGTCCCCGCCGCGCCGTAACTGGTCAGCCGCATATCTTCCTCCTGCGGGCAGCCTGGAAGGACGCGGTTACGGGGCCGTTACCGCTCTCGCCGCCAGCACCAGGTCCGCCCCTCCCTGCCAGGCCCGATCCCGTCCCTGGCGGGGCGCCGGAAGTGCCGGTAGAAGGGCCGGTAACAGTGGGGCAACAGGGCCAGATCACGCTGATCTCACGGGTGCCCGGGCGGCGATCACCCGGACAGGGGTGCCGGGGTTTCGTCCCTGCAAGGTCCCGAGGAGGTGTGGATGTCAGTGCCCCGTCAAATCAATCTCGTCTTGGGCTTCGCCCTGGTGGCCTTGGGGGTGTGGGGGCTTTTCCCTCGACGGGGCGTCTGCTGTTTGGGCTCCTGCCGGTGCGCCCCCTGCTGTGTGTTCTGCTGCTCGCCACCGGGAGTTTGCTGCTGTTCGGCACGGTCAGGACGGAGATCGCCCGGGAAACGGCCTGGGCGCTGGGCCTGCTCTTCGCCCTGCTCGGCGGCCTGGCCCTGATCTCGAACAGCCTGTTCGGGACGCTGCCCATGAACGGCTGGAGCACCGGGCTGTTCGCTGCGGTGGCCGCCCTGCTGCTGCTCGCCGGCCGGACCCGCCACCGGGGTTGAGCCCGGCGACGACCGCCGAGAGGAGCCGTTTGGTGATCACGCTGCCCGAAGCCGGGGCGGGCGTGGCGATGGAGGGAAGCAGGCGAAACGACGACATCGGAAGGGAGACCTCCGGGAGGACACCGTGCAGACCTCGTATCCCAAGTACCAGCGCCACCTGTCCCGCCGTATCCGCGACCTCTACCGGGAGATCCCGGGCACGATGGGGGGCTTTGGCGACCTGAACCGGGGAACCCTGACAGAGGGGGCCCTGAGCCTCAAGACGAAGGAGTGGATGGCGCTCGCCGTCGCCATCCACGCCCGTTGCGACGGGTGCGTCGCTTACCACGTCCACGACTGCCTGCGGGCTGGGGCCACCCGCGAGGAACGGCTCGAAACCGTGGGGGTGGCGGTACTGATGGGCGGGGCGCCGTCCCTGGTCTACGGGGCCGAGGTGCTGGAGGCCATCGAACAGTTCGGGGCCCAGCCGGGTGCCGCCGAACCCGCCGCCCCGACCCCCCACCGGGCGGCTGGACGAACGGTAGGTTGAAGACGGGAAGGCTGCGATCCGAACTCGTAGGCTCCTAGGAGCGTGACCTGCTCGCCGGGCCGATGCTCGGCCCGGTCTTTATCCGGGGGCCAGCCCGGGACGGTCTCAGTCTATCGGCTCGCTCTGCCGCTTCCACCTCCGCGTCGATCTCAGTCAAAGGCTGCTGGGGGAGGTTTGGCGGGCAGGGTCTGGCCGTCGACCACCGGGGCCCACAGGAGGTTCCCGGTGACCGCCTTCGGGCCCGAGCGCCCGGGGTCGGGGTCCGCCGTCAGGTCGGCGCGCAGTTTCTCCTGGGCCGGGCGCAGCCGGGCAACCGGAGCACCCAGCCGGCTTGCAACCCCCCGCCGCAAGAGACCCCCGGTGTGGGGTATGGACAGCAGCGTGCCGATGCTCGGTTTGAACTGCCCCCGGGTCAAGTGACTGGTGGAGCGTTGCCGTCTTATCAACGACAGCGGGGCAAGTCTTGGTTCGCCGCGCCGGTTGTCCCGCATGGTTCGACCACGCTCCCAAGTTCAGTGTTCGGGGCCGGCTCTCCGTCTCCACCTTGCCTGCCGTTCGCAACGGGCTCGGGGTCGCCTCCCGGCCTTCTCCTTCCCCCCTCAGACCCGGCCACTTCCCTGAGACGAAGGGTTCGAGCGAAAGAGAGGGCACTTCTCGTGCGGCAAGACGTGGTGACCGGCCTCGCCCGCGGCCTGGGTGCCGTCGTGTCCGGGCAGATCAGTGTCACGCTGGGGGTGTGGGGTGAGCCCGGCGTCAGCAAGACCTTTCTCGCCGGTCAGGTTCTGCGGGAAATCCCATGCGCGAGCCGCAGCGTGCCCGCGGTCAGTTCTGTGGCGGAATTGCTGAGCGTCCTTCCACGGCCCAGGGGGGAAGCCGCCTGGGCCGTGGAGCAACTCGAACGGCTGACGACGCGTGAGCTGCCCGACCCGCAGACCCTGACGGCCACCCTCGCCACGGTCCTCGCGGGGCTCGCGCCCTTCGTGCTGCACCTCGAAGACGTGCACGAGGCGCAAGGAGAGCACTCGGCGCTGCTCACGGCACTGGGCCGGGCCGCGCGGCGTTCGCGCGGCGTGGGGCTGCTCGCCACCAGCCGCGCCGAGTTGCCGCCGCCCTTCCTGAGCCGTCACGTGGCACCCCTGGGTCTGGATGAGGTGGCCGCGCTGCTCGAAGGGGAGGTGGGCGCGTCGGTGCCGCCGGAGGGGGTGGCCTGGGTCCATGGCCGCACCGGCGGCCACCCCCTCTTCGCGCTGGAGTTCACCCGGCACCTGACGCGGCAGGGGTTCTTGTGGAGCGACGGGCGGGGCTGGAACTGGCGTGCGCCGCCGGAGGAGACCCTGCCCGTCACGGTCGAGGCCCTGATCGCGCAGCTCACCGCGCGCGTGACGCACCCGGGGGCCCGCGCGGTGCTGGAGGCGCGCGCCCTCCTCGGCCACCCGGCGGACGCGGAGACCTGGCGGGAGGTGGCCGGGATCGGGCCCGGGGCCTTCGAAGACGCGTGCGCTGCCCTGCGCCGGGGCCATATGCTGCGCGGCGACGCCCTCGCCCACCCTTTGATCGGGGAGGTGGTGGCGCGCGAGTTGCCCCGGGAACGGCGCCGTGAGTACGCGAGGCGCGCCGTCCAGGTGTTGATGACCCGCGATCCGGCGCGGGCCGTGGACCTGATTGGGCAGGCCAGGCTCGGGGAGGACGAGGAGCGGACGCTCCTGGGCCAGGCGCTCGACAGGGCGCGACAGCAGGAGGACACCCGGCTGGCCGCCCGCCTGCTGGGCCTGGCCGCCGAGCGCGAGCGTGGGGCGGAGAGGGTCCGCCTGGCGCTGGAGGCCGAGGGCCTGCTGGGGAAGGGCGCCACCGAGCACGAGCGGGCGCGCCTGTCCCGGCTCGCCCTCGACGCGCAGCCAGAAAGCCGCGAGGCGCGATTGCGGCTGGCGGGCGCGTATGCGGCGATGGGACTGGGCGGTGAGGTCGAGGCGCTCGTGGCCGGGTTGCCGGAGGCGGAGCGGGGCGAACTCCCCTGGGTCCGGGTGCTGTTCTCCGCACAGGCGCAGGGCACCCACGCCGCCCGGGCGCTGCGCACCTGGCAGGCTCACCCGGAGCTGGCGCGGGTGCCGGAGAGTGTCGTGCGGGCGGCCAACGTCCACGCCAACCTGGGGGACTTCAGGGCCGCCGAGCACCTCATCACCCGGGGACTCGCCCTGCCCGACCTGCCGGACCGGGCGCGCGCCGCCCTCTCGCGGCGGCTGGCGTTCATTCGGTCCGAGCAGGGGCACTTCGAGGAAGCCGGGCGGCTGTTCGATCAGTGCCTGGCGTGGCTGGAAGAACATGGCTCCGCCGGGATGGTGGCCGCGTGCCAGTACGAGCGTTCGTTCAACCTGTCCCGGCTGGGCCGTTATAGCGACGGCCTGGAGGCCCTGAGGGTCGCCGTCAGGGGCTACGCCGAGGCGGGCTGGGTGCAGTACGCGGCGAACGCCCGTGCCCTCTTAGGCGCCACCCTCGCGCGGCTGGGGCAGTTTCCCTGGGCCGAGGCGAGCCTGCTGGAGGCGCAAGGCACCCTTTCAACGCTGGACGTGACGTACAGCCTGGTGAATTGCGAGTGGGAACTCGCCCTGCTGTACGCGGACTGGCGGCCCCCCCACGGCGGCGTGCTGGCGCGGAAGTTCGCCGGGGACGCCCTGACGCACGCCCGCGCCCTCGCCAACCCGCGCCCGCTGGTCAGCGCCCTGTGCGTGGCCGCGCGCGTCGAGGCGTGGCAGGGCGACCCGGCCCGCGCCCTCGACCTCGCCCGGGAGGCGGCCGCTCTCGGGCCCAGTTCTGACGAGGACGCCTGGGGCTGCGACGTGGCCCTCGCGCTCGCGCTGGAGGCGAACGGGCAGCCGGAGCGGGCGCGGGCGTGCTGGCGCCGCGCCGTGACACGCACGCGGGTGTCCGAGTACCGACACGAGGCCGAACTCGCCCGGCTGGGGGGAGACGCGGCGCGGGCGGCGGCCCTGCTGGCCTGGTTCGAGGAGGCCGGGCTGGGGGCGCTGGCGGGCCGCGCGCGGCGGTATTTGCCCCCGCCGCCCGCACCAGCTCCCCCCATGCCACCCTCCGCCCGAATGACGGTGCTGGGAACCTTCGGCCTGTCGCGCGGGGGCCAGGCCGTTGCGTACCGGGACCGCAAGCGCGCGGAACTGCTCGCGTACCTGCTCGAAGCCCGCCTGGCGGGGCGGGCCGAGGGGAGTGCGCTCGACCTGGGGGACGCCCTGTCCCCCGGCGTTCCCGAGGCCGAGGCCCGCCACACCCTCCAGCAGCAGGGGTACCTGATCCGCTCGGGACTCGGCCAGGGGGCCGTGCTCAGCACCGCGAACGGCTACGCGCTGGGGGCAGTGTCGAGCGACGCCGAGGACTTCCTGGCCGGTGGGGACGCCCCGCGCCAGAGCGGGGCGTCCCTGGAGGGGCTGGGCGAGGGCTGGCTGCCCGGTGTGCGCGACGCGCTCGCACTCGCGTTGCGCGAGCGGGTGGAGGCGCTCCTCACGCGGGGCGCGGCCCGCCTCGCGCGCGTGCTGTGTGCCGCGGCGCCCTATGACCAGGAGGCGCTGCGCCTCGCCGTGCGTGCCCTGGAAGCGGAGGGACAGACGGCGGCGGCCCGCGCGCTGTACGCCGAGCGGCGGGCTGCGCTGCTGGAGGTAGGCGAGCGCCTGCCCCCCGCGCCAGACAGGTTCCTGGCAGGCACTTCTTCTTAAGGGACGCCCGGCGCGGAAGGCCGCGGCACGGCCTGTGACCGCGCGGACCCGGGCGCGAGTCGGGGAGAGGGGGAGGCGGGTCCTCGGTCCCACCCGCACCTCCCGTTGCCCGAACCGCGTGCCCCTGAACACGGCCTCTCGGGGCGTGTCAGGCGCACGGCCCTGACCACCAGCATCCCGGACTCCAGCCGGGTGGTGCCGCCCTCTGCCGCGTTGTGTCTGGCCCAGTACCCTTCCAGGTCCGCGCGCAGGGCCGCCTGCCCGTCCTCGTCCAGCGCCGCGAACGCCCGGTTGGTCGGCCCGTAGGAGGCGCGGAAGAACTCGACAACCTCTCCGGGGCCGAAGGGGTAGGCGAAGTGTTCGAAGCGCACCTCCCGTACCCCGGACCCCAGCCGTTGCCGCACGGTGGCCTCGTCGCCCCACTGCATCGGGGAGGGCATCAGGGGCGAGGGCGGCACGTGCTGGCCTATGACCCTGAACATGCCCCCGATGAAGCCGGAGGACGTCCAGTTGCCCATCACGATCCGTCCCCCCGGTCTGCATACGCGCAGCAGCTCAGCGGCCACCCGCTCCGGGCGGGGGGCGAAGATCGCGCCGACCAGGCTGCTCACCACGTCAAAGGCCACGTCCGGGTATGGCAGGTCCTCGGCGTCGCCCTCGTCGAAGCGGGCGGGGAGCCCCTCGGCGGCGCGGCCCCGGGCCTGCCCGATCAGGTTGGCGGCGATGTCCACCCCGGTCGCGTCGATGCCCGCCCGCGCGGCAGGGATGACAAGCTGCCTGGCCCCACAGGCCACGTCGAGGAAGCGTTCGCCGGGCCTCAGGTCCAGCTCTTTCAGGAACGTCAGCGCGCCGGGTTCCATGTACCGGGCGAAAACGCCGTAGTCGCCGCTCTCCCAGGTGGCCTGGAGGCGGGCCTTGAGGGCCTGCATGTCGGGGGAAGGGGTGTGCTGCGTGCGGGTCATGGGCAAAACCTCCTGCCGGGGTCGGGAAAAGGCGGGCGGATGAACGCGGTGGGCGGGGGGCAGGTGTGGCGCCCCCGATGAGGTGACGCACCCAAGTGGCGATTCAGGGACGAGAGCAGTCGTGGTGGCTGGCCTCCCGGTGGCTCGCTGACTGGAGGGGTACGGCGGTGGAGTGCGGCCGGCGGGTGGTTCGGTTCAGCCCCGAGGAGCATCGCGGGGAGTTCCGGCTACCTCGTCCAGATCGTGTGGCCGGTCGCGCTGTCCAGCCGCCTCAGGAAGGCGTCCCCGCCGCCCGCGCGACCGGCACCGAGGTCCCCGAAGGCGTAGCCCGCCGTGTACACCTCGGTCTCCAGGTTCGGCAGGCGCCCCACGCGGTCGGGCGTGAGAACTGGGCCGAGCGCCGAGGACGCGAGCACCGCGAAAGCGTACGCTCCTTCGCGCGTGTCGGTCACGCTGGTCCACAGCGGCGGCCCCCGCCGGGTCCGATCTTGCTGACGAAGCCGACGACGTGTGGGTGGGGGCCTCCCGCCCGGTACCCGGCGACGTAGAGGTTGCCGCCGCCGTCCGCGCCGGCGTCCCACGCGGTGTCGGTGCCGTACAGGTTGTGGTACGGCTGCTGCCACTGCTGCGCGCCGTCCGCGTCGAACTGGGTGACCAGCGTCTTGTACTCGCCCGACGCCCACCACCAGAAGACGCCGACCAGGTAGACGTGATCCTGCGCCACCGCCACGGCCGTGCCGGACTGGTACGGAAACGCCTGGAAGTGCACCTGGCGCGTCCAGACGATGCCGCCGTCCGTAGTGACTTTGCGAATCACCATGCCGTCGCGGTCGGTGCCCGCCAGGTAGATGGAACCGTCTTGACCCAGCGTGACGTCGGAGTAGCCGAGCAGGCTGTGGGTGTGGTCCCTGAGGGCCTAGAGCAGCTTGCCGCCAGCGTCGTACTTGAGGAGGCTGGCGACCCCGAAGGCGGACACCGGCACGTAGATGCTGCCGCTCGCGTGCGCCACGACGCCGCCGACGGCACCGCTGCCCCCCGGTCCGACTTTCTGCGACCAGGCGAGGTCGCCGCCCGCGGTGTCCTTGCGAAGGAAGAGGTCGTAGGCGCCGCCACTCCCCGTTCGGCCCACCACGTAGGCGTTGTCCTGGGCGTCGGTGGACACGCCCCACGCGTCGTCGAGGCCGGACGTGCCGAACTGGCGGCCCCACGAGAGATTGCCCGCCGCGTCGTACTTCGCGAGGAAGGCACCGGCATCGCCGGGGTGTGTGCCGTACAACTTGCCCCAGGTTCGCCCCACCACGTACACGCCCGCGGCGTGTGGGGCGAGGGCGTGGGCTTCGTCGCGTGTCCGGGAAGCTGCGCCCCCGGCGCGGACGCCTGCGATGCGGGGTCTTGGCCGCAGGCGGCGAGCAGGCCCGCCAGCAGTGCGTGCCGGAAGTATTCCGGCCTCATCCCTTCCACCTCCAGGCGAACGAAACGGTTGATCTTCCAGCCTGCTCAGCAGACCTGCCCACGTTGCTCCCCCCTCACGCCCGGGCCGGGGCTCCCCGGGGAAGGAGGCCGCCCTCCTCCGCAGCGGCGCACCCGGAGGCGCCAAGCGTGGACGGAGTGTCGGCGGGCCCGACTCACAAATCGATCAAAAGTTCCGGTGGGTCTGACCTCGCCAGCTCTGCGTCAGGTTCGGCGATGGGTGTCGAAGGTCGGCAGGCCCCGGCGCTGCGACGTCCCGAACGACGCGCGCCCGCGCCTATCCCGCCTCACCGCGCGCGGCATACTTGCCTCAACAGCGAACAGTATTCAGTTCAATGGTGTGGGGTGCTGGCGCCTGGTGTGATCCCAACTTGCTCGAATTCCAGAACATCCGGTGGGTTGTCCGGATGTTCTCAGTGGCCGGAGGTTCAGGGGTGGCCCTGCGCCTGTCTTGCAGGAGACGGCGGAGGGTGACCCGCCCAGGGTCCGTCGCCGCAAGTCGGTCTTTTCTTCTCGCTCTCCTGCGGGAGCCGGACCAGTCCACTCGCCCTGACGCGCCTCAGACCCTGAGCGGGGCGTCGGGGGAGCAACGAGAGTGTCCCCCGGCATCACAGCTCTCCCCAGAGACGCGGGCCGCCGCCTATGGTTCCAGGCGGCCTCCATCACGACGGTCAGGTGTGGGCCGTCCCCTGTTCGGCACGACTATGTTCACCCCCGGGTATGTTCACCCCCGGGCCGGGACCCGAGTTCCGAGATCGGGGCCCCACCGGTCATCTCGGACCGCAGGTGCAGGTGCAGGAAGCCGAGCAACTCCGCGCGGTACCGGGCCAGGTGCCGGGGACCGATCACGCCCAGGTGGCCCGCGCCCGGAATCTCCAGCAGACGCGCGCTCCCGTGGGCCTCGCGCAGCCGCCGCCCGTTCTCGATGCCCACCACCCGGTCCGCGTCCCCGTGGATGAGGAGCAGGGGCCGGTCTTGCAGCCGCGCAACGTCGTCCACGGGCCGCATGTCGCGCATCCTCGCCCCCACCCGCCGCTCGGCCACCCACACGATCAGCGGTGCAAGTGCGGGGACGGGAAGGCGGGTGAAGGCCCGGACACCGCTTGCCACGTTCGAGGCCAGGCTCGCCGCGCTGGCGACCGAGACGACGGCGCGTGCGTGCGGTGTCCGTGCGGCGGCCCGCAGCACCGCCGCCCCACCCATCGAGTGTCCCAGCAGCGCGACCCGCCCCGGGTCCACGTCGGGCCGCGTTCTGACGTGCTCCAGCGCGGCGAGCACGTCACGCTCCTCGTGCAGTCCCAGACCGCTCACCCGCCCGCCCGACTCGCCGTGAGCGCGCAGGTCGAAGAGCAACACTCCGTACCCCTCCCGGTGCAGGGCCGCCGCGTGGAGCAGGAGGTGGCCGCGGTGCCCCCCGGTGCCGTGGGCACAGACGACCGTCGCCCCGTCTGCACCTGAGGCAGGCGGCACGAACCAGCCACGCAGGGGCACACCGTCGGCGGTGGTGAAGCTCACGTCCTCCCAGGAGGTCACGCCCAGGTGGTCGGGGCTGTGGGCGGCGTGGGTGCGCCGGGGCCGGACGAGCCGGTCCGCCTGAACGTGGGCGGTCAGCAGCAGCGGGGCGGCGAGCAGCAGGGGCGAAACGATGATCAGTCCGAACATGGCAACTCCGATCTGGGGAAAGGGGGGGCGGGGAGGACCCCGCCCTGCTCAGGGTCCGAAGCGGCGCACCCGGATGTCGGTCAGTTGACCGTCGCCCTGGTCGAAGGCCACGGTAGGCACGCCGTCGGGCGCGGCGGCCAGCGTCGGGCGCCGCGCCCGGCCCGGCGGGTTGATCCGCTCCCCGACGAGGGTCCAGCGCCCGGCTGCCGCGTCCCAGCGCTTCATGACGAGCGCGCCGCCTTCGGCCCACACGACCGCCGTCTGGTCGGGCGTGACGATCAAGGAGGGCTGGTTGGCCTCTGCCGCCGGGTTCAGGTCGAGCGGGCCGCCCAGCGTGACCCACGACCCGCCCCCGCTGCGCCGCTTGACGAGCACGTCGTGGTGGCCATTCCTGAACTCGGTCACGGCCACGACCGCTGCGCCCAGGGGGTCCACGGCGAGCGAGAAGCCGCCCGCGCCGCCCACCGTGCTGGGGGAGGCCACGGCTTGCAGGGCGCTGCCGTTCCAGCGGCGCACGGCCACGCGCGGGCCGTCCGGCGAGTTCTGGGTGTAGGCCACGAACAGGCCGTTGCGGTTGATCGCCACCTTCGGGTTGTTGCCAAAGTCGAGGCTGCCGTCCGCGTTGGCCCCGAGGTTTTGCCACGTGCCGCCCCGGTAGCGCCGCACGTAGACCTTGAGCTGGCCGCCGACCTGTTCGGTCCACGCCAGGTACGGCGTACCGTCCGGGTGCAGCGCGAGGTGCGGCAAAAAGGCGCGGCCATTCGCGCTGAGGCCCTGGTCAGAGAGAGGATCGAGCGGAACCCAGCTTGAGGCGCCGCCCTGCACCACGCGGCGCTTGACACGGATCACGGTGCGCCCGCCGCTGGCCTGGGTGAAGGCCACGGCCACGCTGCCGGTCCCGTCGGCGGCCAGCGAGGGCGTGACGGCCTCGCCGCCCTCGGCGTTCAGGAGCACGGGCGCGCTCCAGCCCGCGCCGAGCGCCTCGCGCACGAAGACCTGAATCTGCGGCCCGGCGAGGTCGGACCACGCGACGAGGGCCTGCCCCCCCGCCAGGGTCAGCGAGGTGCCTTCGGAGAAGTGGTCGGGGCTCACGTCGAGCGGTTGAGGCCCGAGGTCCTGCCAGGTGCAGGCCGGGCAGGGAGTCAGGGCCGACGCCGTGAGGTTCGGCGAGCCGTAGGGAGGCGGCGAGGGCTGGCCGCACGCGCCGAGGAGCAAGGTCAGGCCGAGCAGCGGGATCAGGGTCTTGGTGGGCATGGGGGCTCCTTGGATGAATGGGAATTTCTAGGGGCGTCAGCGCAGCGTGCCCAGCACGTCGCGCCGCCCGTCGCCGTCGAAGTCGCCGAAGACGAAGCCGCTGGGTGGGGCCGTGAAGGGGGGCATCCGTAGGGAGTCGGGCAGCGGCGTCCACGGCCCGCTCCCGCCGGACGAGACGATCCAGCCCTGCTGCGCGTCCGTGCGGTAGATATCGGTGCGGCGGTCGCCGTCGAAGTCCCCGAACTTCAGCGCGCTCAGGGGGGCAGAAGAAGTGTTCAGCTCGGCCCAGGGTTCCGTGGCGCCCGACGAGACCCACCACGTCCCGTTGGTGGTGCGGAACACGTCGGTCCGTCCGTCCCCGTCGAAATCCCCGAAGCGCAGGCCGGGCACCTTGAGGGCCGAGGTCTGGACGCGCTGCCAGGGGGTCGCGCCGCCGTAGGACACGAACCACGCCCTGCCGTTGCCGTAAAACACGTCGGTGCGCCCGTCGCCGTCGAAGTCCCCGAAGCCGAGCTGCGAGGGTGCCACCGAGGAGGTGTTCAGCTCGGTCCACCAGTCCACTCCGCCGCGCGAGAGCCACCACGTCCCCCCCGAGGAGACGAACACGTCCGTCTTGCGGTCGCCGTCGAAGTCGCCGAGGCGCAGCACGTCCAGACCCTCGCACTTGCCGCTGCTGAGGGTGACCCAGGGGGCGGCGACATTGCCCTGCGAGGTGGCGACGAACCACAGGCAGCGGCTGGTGTCCACCGTGAAGAGGTCCGTGCGTCCGTCCCCGTTGAAGTCCCCGGTGGCGAGGTCGGCGGCCTGGTGGCCCGAGCCGCCGAAGTTGCGCCACATCCTCGCCCCGCCGTCCGAGACGATCCAGTTCCTCAGGTGCAGCCAGTCCACCGCCGCCCGGTCGAGCGGGCTGATGCGCTCGCCGCCGTTCATGGGCAATCCCGACGGAATCGAGTCGTACACGGGGTTGCCGTTCACGCTGCACCCGAAGCGGTCGTAGTGCATCAAGGAGTTCAGGTCGTAGGCGCCGATGTCCAGCCCGTCGGCGATATGCTTTTCCTCGAAGGCGCTGCGGCACAGCCCGTCGCGCAAATTCGCCCACTGGATGTTGATGTGGTGGCTGCGGTCCTCGCGGGTCTGCTCGTGCCACAGGCCGATGGTGTGCCCGAGTTCGTGCGTCAGGGTCGCCGCCGAGCAGTCGCCCGAGGAGGTCATCAAGACCGCCTGCTGCCCGCCCTGCCGCCCGATGGACGAGAAGCACCAGTCGGCCTGGGTCCCCGCCTGAAAGTTGATGAAGTCGGCCTCGGTGGACCGCGCCACGAAGCGCACCGGCGTGACGGCCTCCCAGGCACGCATGGCGGCCAGGGCGTTTTGCCGCCCCAGCGCGGTGACGGACGCCTCGAAGGCGAAGGGCACGACCCCACCCGGCCAGCGGTAGTCCACGGGCGCGTCGCGGAAGACGCTCTGGGGGCTGAGCTTGCCCCGCTCCAGATCGGCCAGCTTGCCGACGATGATGTCGCCCTCGACGGTGGCGTACTCGCCCACCACGTCCACGGTGACGGTCTTGCCGCGCAAGGTGAGCTGCCGGGTCTCCCCGCCCGGGGCGGGGGCGGGATCGGGGCTGCCCGCACAGGCGGCGAGCATCAGGGGGCCGAGAAGGGCGAGGGGGTGCCAGGAGCGGTCATCTTCGGTCTTCGTGTGCATCGTGTGTTGCCTCCGCCGGTCGTCCGGCATCGGGTCGGTGCCAGCCGCGCCCCCGCCTCCTCGGCGCCGCTCGCCCGCGTGGTGTTGAGAGGCGGCCTTCCCCCGGTCTGGCCGGTGGGAGGGCTTGTTCTTGCCCGCTTATGGACCCATCTCGACTCCTTTACCTGTGGGCGGGGTCATTCCCTCTCCCGGAAGGAAGTGTCATGTGAACCCGATCAAAACTTGATCAAGGAACAGAAGCGGACGGCTGAAGGGTGGGCGAGCCACGGTGGCCGGATGAACGCTCTGGTCGCCATGCGGCCCAACCTCCTCTGAAGTGGTTCTCTCTTCCATAGCCAGTTGAGGTAGAGTGGCCCATGCGGGCGCGCGGGCTGAATACGGTGACGTTGCGGGGCGTGCTGGGACAGTGGGCCGCCGCTGGCCCCGCGTACCGGGACCTGGCGGGGGCGCTGCGCCAGCTCATCCTCGACGGGCGGGTGCCGCTGGAGACCCGGCTGCCCGGCGAGCGCGAGCTGGCCGCCGCGCTGGGCGTCAGCCGCACAACCGTCACCGCCGCTTACGCCGCCCTGCGCGACGAGGGCTTCGTGGTCACGAGGCACGGCACGCGCGGCACCACGGCCCTGCCCGTGAGGACCGCCGCGCTGACCCTGCCGTTCGGGGCCGCGCCGACCTCCGGCGGGCCGCTCGACCCGCTGCTCGACCTCGCCTACGCCACGCTGCCCGCGCCGGGGGGCGTGTTGCATCAGGCGTATATGGCCGCGCTCCAAGCGCTGCCCGCGCACCTGCCCACCCACGGGTACGACCCGCTGGGCCTGCCGGCCCTGCGCGCGGCCCTCGCCCGGCGCTATACGGCGCGGGGACTGGCGACCGACGCCGAACAGATCATGGTGACGTTCGGCGCGCAGCACGCCCTGGGGCTGCTGGTGCAGGTGCTCATCTCCCCGGGCGACCGGGTGCTGGTCGATCACCCGACGTACCTGTACGCACTGGACGCCTTCCGGCGGGTGGGCGGCCGCCTCGTGCCCGTCGCGCTGGATGAGGGGGGCTGGGACGTGGAGGCGCTGCGGGCCGCCCTGCGCCAGACCTCCCCGCGCCTGGCCTACCTGATTCCCGATTTCCACAACCCGACCGGCCACTGCATGTCGCCCGAGCAGCGCCGCGCCACCCTGCGCGCGGCCCACGAGAGCCGCACCACCGTCATCGTGGACGAGACCTCGGCGGACCTCGCCCTGGACGGGCCGATTCCACCCCCTGCGGCGCTCCACGACCGCTGGGGGGAGGTGGTGAGCATCAGCACGCTGAGCAAGTCCGTCTGGGGCGGCCTGAGAATCGGCTGGATCCGGGCGCCGCGCCCCCTGATCGCCCGGCTGGCGGGCGCCCGCTCGGCCCTCGATCTCGGGACGCCCGTGCTGGAGCAACTCGCCGCGGCGCATCTGCTGGCGGAGGAGGCGCCCATCCTGGCCGCCCGCCACGACCTGCTGAGGCGTCAGCGGGCCGCCCTGCTCGAAGAACTCGCCGGGCAGCTCCCCGACTGGCGCTACCACGTGCCGGAAGGGGGCCTGTCGCTGTGGGCCACGTTGCCGCGTCCGGTCAGTTCGGTGCTGGCGGGGGCGAGCGAGCGGTACGGCGTGCGGGTGCTGGCGGGCGCCCATTTCGGGACCGAGGGGGGCCTGTTCGAGCGGCAGATGCGCGTGCCGTTTACCCTGCCGGAGCCCGCGCTGAGGGAGGCAGTGGCCCGGCTCGCGCGGGCGTACCGGGCGGTGACCGGCTGGACGCTTCCTACCCCCATGGGTCCTCCGCCCTATCCCAGAGGCGTGTGAGCCAGGACCTTGCCTCACACGCCGTTTGAACAACCGAGCGGGCGGCTCCAGGCTCCCGGCGGAAATGCACATGCTCGACCTCCTCATAAGGCCACTTCGGGCGAACTGGCACTAGATATATGAGCCAGTCTCGAAAATGCTGGGTGCATGATGATCCGGCGATTCGTTCAGCTTCTGGTGGGCCTCACGCTGTATGGCGTTTCCCTCGCCCTGATGGTGCGGGCACATCTGGGGCTCGATCCCTGGGACGTGTTTCACCAGGGCGTCGCACAGCGCCTCGGGTGGAGCCTGGGCACGGTCGTCAACGTCGCGGGGGCCCTGGTGCTGCTGCTGTGGCTGCCCCTGCGCCAGTGGCCGGGGCTGGGCACGGTCTGTAACGTCCTGGTGATCGGCCTCGCGGTGGACGCGGCCCTGGCGCTCCTGCCGCCGGTCTCCGGGCTGCCCGCTCGCTTCGGGCTGCTGGTCGGCGGCGTGCTGCTCAACGCGCTCGCCACGGCGGCGTACATCGGGGCGGGGCTCGGCCCGGGGCCACGCGACGGCCTGATGACCGGCCTGGTGCGGCGCACGGGCCGCTCGGTGCGGCTGGTGCGGACCGGGATCGAGGGGGTGGTCCTGATCGCCGGATGGTTGCTGGGCGGCCCGGTCGGTGTGGGAACCGTCGCCTACGCCCTGCTGATCGGGCCGCTCGTGCAGGTGTTGCTTCCGCATCTGACGGTTCAGCCCGCGGGGGTGACCTCCTCGGGACAGGCGTCCGGGGGGCGGTGGAACGGGGCTTGAGGCGCCGCGTTCTCTGAGAGCGTGGGGGGCAACGTTCCCCGCTTGTGAGCAGGCCCCCAGGCTGAGCAGCCGGGCACGCCGGAAAGGGTCAGGGCCGTACCGGGAGGGGCTGACAGGGACAGGGCGCGAGGACGCCGGGAACGGCCTGTCCCGGCGGGTAGGCCGAATGGCCGAGGTCCCGCGCCGCCCGCACGTCCTGCTGATAGATAGTCCACTCGTCGAGTGGCGGGCGGATTTCATCGCGCAGGCTGCCGCGCGTGGTTTCCCGCGCCTGCGTGCGGACAATCCCGGCGACGATGCCGAAGAGGTCAAAGCTCATGGTGGACTCCTGCTCCGCGCCGGACGCGTGAGGGCGGCCTGCCGGGGCAGGTCCGCGAGAATGAGGGCCCGATCCTGTCCAGCACACGCTTCCTCTGTGGCACGCGGCGCTGGTGATCTGGACCCAGCCTAGAAATTCGAGCGCGCACGCAGTCAAGCCCCCTGCCAGGCGGGCCGAACGGCTGTCCTGGCGGTGCCGGGGGGAACGTTGGCGGAACCGGGCGCGTCCGGAATCACCCCCGAACCTTCGAGCGCGCACGAGGGTGGATACTGGCGTTCGGAGGTGAGCCGTGGAGGAGACGTACACCATTCAGGAGGCTGCCGGGCGCAGTGGCGTCACGGTCCACACCCTGCGCTACTACGAGCGGGCCGGGCTGCTCTCGCCTCCCGGACGGTCGAGCAGCGGCTACCGCTTCTACACAGCAGGCGACCTGGGCCGGGTGCGCTTCCTGACCATGCTGCGCCGCACCGGGATGCCCATAGAGCAGATGCGCGCCTTCGTGGCGCTGGAACGCGAGGGGCGGGCCAGCTTCGGGGCGCGCTACGAGCTGCTGGCGGCGCACCGCCGGGACCTGATGACCCGGCTCGCCGAGCTGCAAGGCCATCTGACCTACCTCGACGAGAAGGTCCGCTACTACTGGGAGCTGGAGCAGCGCCAGCGGCAGGAGCGGGAGGGGGCGACCCCGGTCTAGGGCCGGTCGGGGAAGTGCGGCAGGTCCTAACCGGACACGCGGGCGCTCAGAAATTCCTCGGGCGTGGGGGGCAACGCCAGGCTGATCTCGGCCCACCCCTCCCGCTGCCGGGTGTAGAGCGCCGCCGCGACGCGGGGTTGCCCACTGCCCCGCAGGGCCTCCAGGGTGAGCCGCAGCGCCTCCGGGTCGTAGGGCTCCATCTCCAGCAGGATCAGGCCCAGTCGGGCACCCTCCCGGGCGTCGGTGACAGACAGGCGCTCCACCCCGGCGCGCAGGGCCAGCGTCAGCGCCTCTCTCGCCTGCGGGACCCAGCCCTCGCCCAGCCCCTCCAGGTACGGCGCGCGCCACAGGGCGGGGTCGCCGGTCGCCAGGAAGCCTTCCGCGTCCGAAGTCACCTCGTCGCCCAGTCGGTAGCCGCCGGGGGTGCTGCAAATGCTCCCCGCGCCCAGCGCCCCGCGGATCAGGTAGACGTGCTGGCGCAGGGTGAGCTTGGCCTGGGGTTCAGGTTCGCCGGAATACAGGGCGTCGAGGAGGCCCAGCACGCTCACCTCGGCCTGACCCGAGAGCCGCGCCTCCAGCAGGCAGCACAGCAGTTCCAGGCGCTTGCGGCCGCGCCCCGCGAGCGCCTGGCCGTCCCGCTCCAGGCCCGGCCGCCCCAGCACCCGCAGCAGGAGCGGAGGAGTCGGGGGACCTGGGGCGGGCCCCTCCTGTTCCAGCGCCGGGAAAGAGCGGACGGCCAGCCGGGCGTACCCCAGCAGGCCCTGTGCCCGGAACCACCCGGAGCGCCTGCGGGCCGCGTTCTCGTCCCCCCGCAGGCGGTCGGCCTCCAGCCCGGCGCGTCCGGCATTCACGGCGTCGCCCTCCCGCGCGCACACCTCCGACGCGGTGAGGTACGCCCGGCAGGCCTGCGCGGTCTGTCCGTCCGCCTCCAGGGCCGCGCCCAGAGCGAACCAGCCGCGCGCCGTCTCGTCCGGGTGGGCCCGCGCCAGGTCGCGGCATTCCCGGGCGAGGGCCAGGGCCTCCGGGGCGTTGCGGTTCCACGCCTCGGCGCGGGCGGCGCAGGTCAGCCCCCAGGCCAGCAGGTTCGGGGCTCCGATTTCGCGGGCCAGGGCCAGGCCCGCCCGGGCGTGCCGCCGGGCCAGCGGTGGTCCAGCGGCGGGCCGCCAGTCGAGGTAGAGCGAGGCGAGGTCGAGGTGGTTCTCGCAGCGCGGCGAGAGGAGGTCGTGCCGCGCGTACACCGCCCCGCTCTGCTCGAAGCAGGCTTCCGCCTCACGCCAATGGCCCTCGTCCACCAGCAGCCGGGCGAGGCTGTCTTGCACCTGGGTGTAAAAGCGCAGATTCCCGAACTGGGCACTCCAGCCCAGCGCCTCGCGCAGCTTGATGCGGGCGTCCTCTAACCGGCCTAACCTACGGCAGGCGACGGCGGAGTTCCTCAGGGCCTGCGCGATCAACCCGGGGGCGCCGTCCTCGCGGGCGTGCGCCAGTGCCCGCTCGAAGGCCGCGGCCCCCTCCTGCAGGTGTTCCTGCCGGGTGAAGGTGATGGCCCGCAGGTTCCAGGCGAAATACCCGTCGCGCGCGCCCTGGGGCTCGCGGGCCAGCATCCGCTCCACCAGAGGTTCGGCCTCGTCCACGCGGCCAAGGCTGCTCAGGGCAAAGCAGACGTGCGACAAGGTAAAGGTGTCGGCCCCGGCGTGAAACTCCGGGTGCGCCGCGTACAGCGCGAGCAGGTCCTCGCGGCGGCCCCGCAGGTGCCGGACGAAAATCAGGGTCCGCCAGCGCGCCTCGTCCAGATCGGGGAAGTCCGCTCCCCCGGCCAGCAGCGCCTCGGCGTCCCCGGTCCGCCCCAGGCGGGCCAGCACCTCTGCGCGCAAGATGAGGGCGTGGGGATCGGGCGGCGTGCCCGAGGCCGCGACCTCGGAGAGGGTGTCCGCCTGCCTGAGGTCGAAGGGCAACAGGTCGCGCGCGGCCCGGAGCGCCACCTGCACCCGCCCGCTGGCCTCCAGGTGAGGGAGCAGCCGGACCAGCCAGCGGGCGGCGCCCGCCCGGTCCCCACGGGCCTCGGCCTGTCGGTGGGCCGCCTCCAGCAACAGGTAAAGCTGCGCCTCCTCCAGTCCCGCCGCCTCGGCAAACTCGGCCGCACGTTCGGGGTCGTCCGTGAGGACCTGGACCGCCTGGCGCGCGATCTGCCGCCGGGTCCCGGGGGGCGTCTCCGCCCGCGCCACCTCTTCGAAGAGCGGGTGGGCGAAGTGGACGCCCCGGAGGAGACCGTGGGCTTCCAGCCGCCCCCGGACGCGCAGCAACTCGTCGGGGGGCAGGTCGGCCACCCGGGCCCACAGCGTCTCGTCGGCCCCAGCCTCGCCGAGCACGGCCCGGACACGCAGTGTGCCTAGCAGCTCGTCATCCCCGAGGCCCGTCAGGGTCTGCGCGATGATGGCCTCCACGCTGGCAGGGGTGGTGGTTCCGGGAGGCGCGCGCCAGTGCCAGTGCTGCCCGTCCGACCAGAAATGCCCCTGGCGCGTCAGGTATCGCCAGAACTCCAGCGTGAACAGCGGGTTGCCGCGGGCACGGTCGTACACCCACCCCAGGCCCTCCGGGGGCAGGGGTGGGCGGGCCTGCCCTTCGAGAAGCCTGGCCGACTCTTCGCGGTCCAGGGGCGGCAGGCGCGCGCTGCGAAACACCTCGGGCGGCCTCTGACGGCTGCCCACCACCAGCCCCACCCCACGAGAGCGGGTGACGGCCTGCGCGAGCGCGTCAATCAGCGCCGCGCGTTCGGGGGACGCCTCGTGCAGGTCGTCCAGGTGCAAGACGATGGGCGCCGAGCTGACCAGGGCAGTGACCAGGGTGTCCACCACCAGGGCCGGGTCGGCGGGCTCGTCCGCCAGGAGCCGTTCGAACGAACGCTCGGCCCACCCGGGGAGCCGTGGGGAACGCGGCAGGGCCGCCACCAGGGCGTGGAGTGGACGGACGGCGGGCAGGCTGAGCCAGACGCAGGGCAGGCCGCGCAGGAGTTCGGCTGCCGCGTGGCTTTTGCCAATGCCCGCCTCGCCCCACAGCCCCACGGCCACACCGGCTCGCCGGGAGGCCACGGCGCGCAGAGCGCGGGTCATGCCCAAGGTCACCTCCTGCCGCACGCCCCACCTCCCCACCGGACGGTGTCTCCTGATCCCGACCGCGCTCCTGACCAGGCGTTCGTGTCTGGACACCGGAACGGGGCAACAGGCGGGAGTGCCCGGCACTTCGTCTCCCAGGCTACGCGGTTTTCCAAACGCCGAAACAGATTCGGAGAACAAGAGGTGCCATTCCTATTGGGAGTTCCGTCAGGGAAGCGGCGCCCGCTCGCAAGAGGGCTAGTCAGGAAGGCGGGAGATGCCCCGGTCGTCCTCCTGCGGCGCCTCGCCCAGCGCCAGGCGCGAGTAAACCTCCAGCGCTTGCCGTGAGGCGTGTCCGTTGTACGGCTGAACCGGGGCGTCGTCAAGGTCCTGGTTCCCCGCCAAGTCAGCAGGAAGTGCCGCAGCCTGTGCGGTGAAACGGTGGTCAAGCCCTGCCTGCTCGGCGTACCGCTTCAGCATTCGTCTGATCCCCCGATGGTCAACCGCCCTCCCCTCAGCCGCGAGCGCGTCGTCGAGGCCGCCGCCCAGGGGGCCGACCGCGACGGGCTCGCGGCCGTCTCGACGCGCAACGTCGGCAAACAGCTCGGCGTGGAGGCGATGTCGCTCTGCCACCACGTCGCGAGCAGGGACGACCTGCTCGACGGCCTGGCCGACTGGGTCTTCACGCTGATCCACCTTCCGGCCCCCGGCGAGCCCTGGCGCGCCGCCATGCGGGCGCGGGCCCTCTCGCTGCGCCGGGTGCTCTCCGAGCGCGCCTGGGCCCTGACCCTGACCGCGTCCCGGCGCGTTTCCGGAGCGGCGGTGCTGCGCCACCACGACGCCGTCCTGGGCTGCCTGCGGGCCGACGGCTTCAGCGTCGCGCTCGCCGCGCACGCCTTTTCGGCCATCGACGCCTACGTCTACGGCTTGGTCCTGACCGAACTCAAGCTGCCCTTCGGGCCTGCCGAGGGCGCAGACACCCTCACGGCGGAGCTGAATCTGAGCGCCCAAGATTACCCGCACCTCGCCGAGTTGCTCGCCGAGCTCGTGACCGGACGGTCCTACCGCTACGCCGACGAGTTCGAGAACGGCCTGATCCTGATCTTCGACGGTCTGGCGAGACGGGTGGGGTCCCCGCCCGGACGCCGGAACCGGACCTGAGGGTCCCTCCTGGCCGGGGCCGCCAAGCAGCGTTCCGGCACGAATTTAGAGAATTGGGAAGGGGAGGGTGTCGGGGGAGCGGCGGCAAGACGCAACAGGGCAAAAACCCGCTCCTTAACGGAGATGCCCCTTCCTCCCTCCAGCGGTTTCAAGTGCCGTCTCCGCTTCTGGAGACAGAACTCTGGGTTCCATAGACAGGTCTCTCGTCGCGTCCATGCCGTAGGCCGCTTGCCCGATAGAACATGCCAACACGGGCAGCAAGCGGCTCCACCCTGTCAACCTGTCTGGCCCTATTGCGCTTCGGCGCACCTTCCCTAACAGCTCCCCTAGAAGATGTGAAGTCGCATCTCCTCCGAGCGGATGAGAACTTCAGAATCGTGGCCTTGTCCCGTGAAGCCCATCACCCTCAGCGAGTGGGTTCAGCGTGATCTGCACCCCCGCTCCCGTGTCGGTGTTGAACAGCCTCATCTCGCCGCTGTGGGCTTCGATCAACGATTTCGAGATCGCCAGCCCCAGCCCACTTCCGCCGCGCCCACGTTCCCGGTCCGGGCCGCTGTAAAACCGTTCGAAGGCCCGGTTCAGGGCTTCTGCCGTGAACCCGGCGCCGGTGTTGTGAATCTCGATGTGGACGGCCCCCGCTTCCACCTCAAGCTTGATCCAGACCGTGCCGTGCGGGGGGGTGTGGCGCAGGGCGTTGGTCAGCAGGTTATGGACGACCTGCTGCAACCGGCGCCGGTCGCCCGTCACCCTGACCGGTTCGGCACAGAGGTCCAGGAGAAGCTGGGCGCCCTGTGCCTGGGCTGCTTTCAGGTGATCGGCGTGCAGACGGATCAGGACATCCTGCACCTCCACCGGGCCAAGGTCGAGCCGCAATTCGCCCGCTTCAGCCAGCGAGAGAAGTTGCAAGTCCTCAATCAGTTTGGACAGCAGGTCGGCGTGGCCGATCAGTTTCTCCAGTTCCTGCGGGCTGGCGGGCAACACGCCGTCACGCACCCCTTCCAGCCGCCCGCGCAGCACGGTGACCGGCGTGCGGAGTTCGTGGGCAATGGCGGCCACGCCGTAGCGCCGTTCCCGTTCCAGCCGTTCCAGGGACGCGGCCATGAGGTTGAAGTCCCTCAGGAGCCTCGCCGTTTCGTCGCTGCGGCGGTTCAGACTGCGGCTGGGCGCGGCGCGGGCGGTGAAGTCCCCGGTGGTCAGCCGGTTCGCGGCGGCAGACAGGAGGGTCAGGGGGCGGGCAAACCGCCGGGCGGACCACCACACGAGCAGGGACAGCAGGGTGAAGAGCAGCACCAGGGCGAACACGAACAGGGACCGGATCTCATCCACATTCAGGGTGGTTTCGGACAGCCGTCTGGCCTGTGCCAGCAGGGGGTCGAGTTGATCCGGGGAGACCTGCAACCCGGCGGTGAGCAGTGCCCTGGTCTGGCGCTGCACCTCCTCCATGAACACCGACCAGGCGTAACTCAGGACGACGAACACGGTGAGAGAGGTCAGCAGCACCACCCCCAGCATGGTTTTGTAGAGGTCGGCGGCCAGGGAGTTCCAGCCGCGCCACACGGCCGGCCAGGGCGTCCCCCGCTGCGGCTTCATTCGTCCGCCAGTCGGAAGCCCGCGCCGCGCACGGTCTGAATGAGGCCCGGCTGACCCGCCCCTTCCAGTTTCCGGCGCAGGTTCCACAGGTGGGTGTCGATCACCCGTTCCAGCGCCTCCGACTCGGGCAGGGCCACTTCCAGCAGTTCTGCCCGGGAACAGACCCGGCCCCGGTGCCGCAGCAGGTGTTCGAGCAGGCGGTACTCGGTCATGGTCACGTCGAGCCGCTCACCGGCCACCCGCACCCGCACGGCCAGCGGATCGAGTTCCAGCCCGGCAAAACGGAGCGGTTGCCCCTCTGTCTGCATTCCGGCGCGGCGCAGTACGGCCCCCACGCGGGCGACCACCTCCAATGGGCTGAAAGGCTTGACCACGTAATCGTCCGCGCCCATCTTGAGGCCCAGGAGTTTGTCCAGGTCTTCCGCGAAGGCCGTGACCATGATCACGGGCGTCCCCGCCGTTTCCCGAATGCGCCGCAGCACCTCGAAGCCGTCGAATTCGGGCAGATTGACATCCAGCAAGACCAGATCAGGCCGGGCCGCGCGGTGCAATTGCACGGCGGCGGAGCCGGTGCTGGCACGCTCGGTGCGGAACCCCTCGCGGCGCAGATACACCTCCAGCACCTCGGCGATGTCTGGCTCGTCCTCCACGATCAGCACGAGTTGACCCCGGTTCACGCCTTCCAGTGTAGGCACCCTTGCCAAGACCACGCCCGGGGCGTGTCGAGAAAACTTGTCAATGTCCCGAACGCGTCTTGTGGGTCGCCGCACACACTCCATGCAGGGCGGCACGTCGCTGTCCAGGGAGTGAGCTTTACCGAGCGAAGGAGCAGAACATGACACGACCCGTCCCCATCCACAGCGCCCCCAAGGACCCGCCTATCCCGGTGCAGATCAAGCTCGCCGCCGCCTGGACCAGCTTCATGTTCCTCTACATCTACGTCGACATCTTGAATTTCTACAAGCCTGGCGTCGTCGACGGCATCCTGGCTGGCCTCATCTGGAAGTTCGACATCAGCTCGACGTTGTTGACCCTGTTCCTCGTGTCCGTGTCGATCCCGGCCATGATGGTGTGGCTGTCCATGACGCTGCCCGCCCGGGTCAACCGCGCCACGAACCTCGTCGTTGCATCGCTCCTCATCCCCTACTCGGTGTTCAACGCGGCAGGGGCGACCTGGGAGTGGGCCGCCTTCTACGGCTTCTCCATCGGCCTCGAGGTGCTGCTCCTGGCCTTCATCCTGCGCTCCGCCTGGACCTGGCGCCGAACGCACGAAGGCGCAGTAGATGTCGCGACGGCAGCTTGACGTCCTCCTCCATTTTCGTGGAGTCGGTGGGCATGGTTGCGGGCGGCGAGCCCCCATTCGTTGTTCCATGTTCGGGGCGTCTCCATATCGCCGGGGTGACCGGCTGTGAACACGCTGCTCTGGATCGTGACCGTGATCCTGTCGCTGCTGGTCATCGTCCTCTCCGCGCCCTACCTGACCCTGAATCCAGAGGTCTATCTGGACGTGCAGCGACGCGTGTATGAGCTGCACACGGTGGGCATCGTGCTGCACATTGTGGGCGGGAGGGTGGCGCTGGCCCTGGGGCCGATCGGCTTTCTGCCCACCCTGCGCCTGAAGCGTCCCCGGTGGCACCGCGCGGTCGGCAGGGTCTATCTGCTGGCGGTGCTGCTGGGCGGGGTGGCCGGGCTGTCCATGGCGATGTTCGCGTACATGGGCGTGATAACGGGGCTGGGATTTGCCCTGCTGGCCTGCCTGTGGCTGTACACGGGGGCGCGGGCCTGGCTCTCGCTCCGGCGTGGAAACGTTCAGGCGCACCGCCGCTGGATGATCCGCAACTACGCCCTGACCCTGGGGGCCGTGAGTTTGCGGGTGCAACTGCTGATCCTGAGTCCGTGGCTGGACTTCGACTCCAGCTATGTCGTGGTGACCTGGTCGAGCTGGCCCGTCACGCTGGCGCTGGCGGAAGGGTATCTGCGGCGCTCCGCCCTCAACGCGGCTGTCATGGGCAAGGGCGGGGGCGAGCGTGCCTGAACCTCTCTGCCGTTCAGGGCCTGGAACGCCGTGTTCATCGGCATCTTGGCTCAGAGGGCATCGGGGCACGCCGAGCACCGACTGTTGAGAGGAGCGGCCAGGACGCTGCGCAGCCGAAATCTGACGTTCAGAGCGTTCTCGCAGGACTCGCCGTCCAGCACAGGCAGCTCAGCCCCTGAACGGCGGAGGTACGTCTGGGTGCCGTGCTTGGCCTTGCTGTTCTTGACCGTTTGCACACTTCCTCATGCTGGGCACTCGGGCACCCCATCCTCACATCACGTCTCCGCAGTCACTCCCCAAGAGTCCTACCGTCCGGCTGGGGTCAGGGCGCCGCTGACCGCTCTGCCATACGAATCACCTGCTGGCTGAATGGCAGGGCCAGGAGGGCCGCCCGCCGTTCAGGCTCCGGGATGGCCTCGGCTGTCTTCCGAAACGCCGCGAGGGCGTGCCCAAAATGCTCAGCCGCCGCCTGCTGCCCGTGGGCCTGCGCCGCCGCACCGAGCGTCCAGTGGTACAGGTCGTGGTGCACCGGCCAGATGCGCGCCAGGTCGAGCGTGCGGAGTTCGTCGGCCGCCCTCCGGGCCTGGGGCAGATCCGACTGAACCAGGTGGGCCTGAACGAGGTGACACAGCGCCAGCGCCAGATCGGACGTCCGCCTGTCGGCCCGCAGAAGCTGGGCGGCCTGGTCAAGCCGCGTGGCCGCCTGCCGGGGGGCGCCCAGGCCGAGATCGGCCACGCCCAGCCAGGTCAGGGCCTCCGCGTGCCGCCGCGCCTCGGTGTCCGAACGGGTCAGGTCGGCGCCCTGGCGGGCCAGCTCGCGCGCCTGGGCGTGCTGCCCCAGCCGGGTGTAGGCCCAGGCCGCCCCGATCAGGCAAGCGGTGGTGTACATGTGGTCGTGGGTCTCCAGCGCCAGGGTGTGGGCCGCCGCCATCCCGGCCAGCCCCTGCTCCACGGCGCCGGTAAAGACGTCCAGGGTGGCGAGGTTGAGCCGCACCGCGATCAACCCCTGGGTGCGGCCCAGGGCGCCCCACAGCTCGCCAGCGCGGGTGTAGTGTTCCCGGGCGTCCGGCCACCGCCCCTGCTTGATCGCGGCGCCCCCCAGGAAGGCTTCGGCCGTGGCCTCCCCGTTGCGGTCGAACCGCAGCAGCGCGAGTTCGAGGTGGCGCCGGGCGTACCCGAGGGTGCGCACCACGTCATCGTTTTCCTGGGTGAGCATCAGGCCGATGTCGATGGCGATGGCCTCGTGGTGCCCGTCGCCGCTGGCCTCGGCATGGGCCAGGGCCTGCGCCAGCAGGACCTCCGCCGCCTCCAGGTGCCCGCGCCTGATCTCCACCAGGGCTTCGAGGTGCAGCCCCGCCAGCCGTTCTAGGGGCTCGCCGAGGGCGCCCAGCGTCTGGCGTGCCGGGGCCAGTCCCTGCGCGGCCGCGCCGGTCTCCCCCCGCAGGTAGTGCCAGCGGCTCAGGAAGAGGGCGGCCCGCGCCTCCCACAGCGGCGCCCCGGCGGACAGGGCCTGAAGCTCGGCGATCAGCTCACGCTCGCGGTGCTGGTCGCCGGTGCGCCGGTACAGCAGGACGCGCCGCCGCAGCGCCTCACGCCGCGCGTCCAGGTCACCCCAGGTCTGCGCCAGCTCGCTCAGGGCGTCCAGGTCGCGCTCCCAGTCGGGCAGGTCGGCGCCGCGCTGGCCCAGCTCCTCGCGGAGGGCCAGCAGGTCGAAGCGCTGCCGGAGGTCGTCCGTAAAGATCAGCGCCCGGTCCAGGAACTGCCGGGCGTCGTCCGGTGCTCCCTGCGCGGCGGCCTGCCGGGCGGCCTGGGCGTAGTGGGGCGCCGCCTGGGCGCCCAGGCCGCCCAGATCGAGGTGCCGGGCGAGGTCGGCGGCCTGGGCGGGCGCGGCCCCCCCGGCCAGTTTCAGCCCGGCGCGGCGGTGCAGGCGCGTGCGCGCCGAGGCGTCCAGGCCATGGTAGACGCACTCCTGGACCAGGCCGTGGACAAAGGCCAGGTGCCCGCCGAAGGTCTCGCGCAGGAAGCGGGCCGCGATCAGCTCGTCCAGGGTGCCCAGCACCTCCCCCTCGGGCCAGCCGCTGATCTCCTGGAGGCTCGAGGCTGGAAAGGCTGGCCCCAGCACGCTGGCGATTTCCACCAGGGTGCGTGGAGGTGGCTCCAGACGCTCCAGCCGGAGGCGCACGGTCTCCTGAATGCTGCGGGGCACCTGCCCCGTGTCCGAATGCAGGGCCTCGTGGGCCAGTTCGGTCAGGAACAGCGGCAGGCCCTCGCTGCGGCCCGCCACCATGGCCGCCGTGGCGGGCGGCAGGGTGTGCCCGGCCACCCGCAGGGCGTCGTCCGGGCGCAGGCGGCGCAGGGCCAGCAGTTCGGCGGCCCCCTCCTCCCGCAGGCGGCGGCGCACCCCTTGCAGGGGGTGGCCGGGCGGCAGGTCGTCGCGGCTGGTCGCCAGGATGAACGTGCGCGGCGGCGCCCGGCGGATCAGGAAGGCCAGCAGGCCGAGCGAGGCCTCGGAGGCCCAGTGAAGGTCTTCCATACCCAGCAGCACCGGGCGGGTGCGGGCCAGGGCGCCCAGCGCGTCGGCCACACTCGCGGCCAGCCGTTCACGCTCCTGTTCGGCGGGGAGGGCGGTCACCTGCGGCAGCCCCGGCACCCTGGCACGCAGGGCGGGCAGCAGGGTCGCCAGCACCGGCAGCCAGGCGGCGGCCCCCGGCACGTCTAGGAGCAGCGGCAGCGCCCCGCCCAGCGCGTCGGCGAGTGCCTGATGCGGGCGGGTCTCCGGCGAGGTGGTGCGGCCCACCAGCACCAGGGTGCCCTCGGCCTCGGCCCCCAGGGCCAGCTCGCGGGCCAGGCGGGTCTTGCCCACGCCCGCCTCGCCACTCAGCCAGGCCGCCGGGCCACGCCCCCGACTGGCAGCGGCCCAGAGGTCGCGCAGCCGCCGCAGTTCGTCACTTCGCCCTACCAGCGGCAGGTGCCACGGGGCGGCGTTCCGGCCCGTTCGCCCCGACTCAGCCAGTGGAAAGGGATCAATCACCTCACCGTGAGTCAGCCGCTCGCGCAGGGCGAGGGTCTCGGGCATCGGGGGCACGCCCAGCTCGGCGTCCAGATGCAGGGCGAAGCGGTCCAGCCGGGCCAGGGCGGCGGTGCGGTTCCCCGCCTCGGCGTGCAGGGTGACCAGTTGGCGCAGCACGTCCTCCCGCAGCGGGTCCTCGGCCAGCAGCCGCTCGGCGTGGGAGATGGCGCGGGTGTAGTCCAGGATGGCCCGGTGCTCCCGAACCAGCGCGCCCAGCGCCACCAGATACCGCGCCCGCAGTCGCTCGCGTTCCGGGAGCAGCCACTCGTCCTCGTCCTGGCCCTGGAGCAGGGGGCCGCGGTAGAGGTCCACGCCCGCGTTCAGGGTGTGGTCCTGCCCCGTCAGGGTCTCGAACTCGGCCACGTCCACCCACAGCCGCGCCCCGGCCAGGTGCAGGTGGGTGGGCGTGGCGTGGACCCACTCACCGGCAGGCAGGGCCGCGCGCAGGTGTTGCAGGTGGCGGCGCAGGTTGGCGCGTGCCTCGCCGGGATCATGGTCGGGCCAGAGGCTGCGTGCCAGGGCCGCGCGCTCCAGCGGGCCAGGCCCGGCCAGCGCCAGCCGGGCCAGCAGCGGCAGGGTCATGGGCGGCGCGCGCCAGGCCACGTCCTGATCCCGGTAGGTCAGGCGGGCCGGGCCGAGGAGATAGAGCTTGAGCATGGGCGCCTCCTGAACGCGGGGAGCGGTCCGAACCCAGCCTAGCTGGGGCCAGGGAGGGGCGGATGTGTGGGACGGAGGGGGTGGCCCCGGTGCGCCTGCCCGGCCTGGACGCTTTCTGGACGGGCCTGGGCGCACCTTGAGCCTGGCAGTTCGCTGCCGAGGCCCGAGGTGACCCATGTCCAACATTCTGATCGCCACGCTGCCCCTCGCCGGGCACGTGAACCCCCTCCTGCCCCTGGCGCGCGAACTCGTGACGCGCGGTCACGGGGTCCTGTGGTACACAGGCCGCCACTTCGAGACGGCGGTGCGCGCCACCGGTGCCGACTATGCGCCCTTCGCCTCGGCGCCGGACCACGGGGACACCCCGCTCGACGACGTGTTTCCCCGGCGGCGCGGTCGGTCGGGCCTGAGAGCCATCGACTTCGATATGCGCCACGTCTTCGCCGACCCGATTCCCGCCTACGTGCGTGACCTCACGGCCCTGAACCGCCGCTTTCATGCAGGCACCCTGGTGACCGACGCGGGCTTCCTGGCGGGCGCCGCGCTGAGGCGGTTGCTCTACCTGAAGTGGGTGGCGGTCGGCGTCATGCCCCTGCTGGCCACCAGCGTCGACACCGCGCCCTTCGGGCCGGGCATCGCGCCGCGTTCGGACGCTCTGGGTCGGCTTCGCAACCGGGCGCTGAGTGCCCTCCTCCAGCGTGGCCTGCTGGCCGGAGCGAACGCCCACACCGCGCGGGTCTTCGAGACCCTGGGTCTGGGGCGCCCGGCGCGCTTCATGATGGACCTGCCCTTCCACGAGGCGGACGTGTACCTCCACGGCAGCGTCCCCACCTTCGAATACCCGCGCCGCGACCTGCCGGGGAGCGTGAAGTTCGTGGGTCCCCTCCTCCCCGACCCGGCGACCACTTTCGTGCGGCCCGCGTGGTGGGACGAGTTGCGCGGCGGGCGCCCGGTGGTTCACGTGACCCAGGGCACGCTCGATCTCGACTTCGAAAAGCTCCTGCGGCCCACGCTGCAAGCCCTTGAACGCGAGGACGTGCTCGTGGTGGCGACCACCGGCGGAAGGCCCGTCAGCGACGTGCGAGGGCCGCTGCCCGCCAACGTCCGGCTGGAACCCTTCATTCCGCATGACGTGCTGCTGCCCTTCGTGGACGTCATGGTCACGAACGGCGGCTTCGGCGGCGTGCAGCGTGCCCTCGCGGAAGGGGTGCCGCTGGTCGTGGCCGGTGACACCGAGGACAAGCCCGAGGTGGGGCGGCGCGTGTCGTGGAGTGGGGTCGGGATTGACCTCCGGTCCGGTCGTCCGCGGCCTGGGCGCATCCGGGATGCCGTGCGCGCGGTGTTGCGTACCCCCAGCTTCAGGGCACGCGCCCAGCACCTGCAACAGGAATACCGCGCGGTCTCCGGGCCGCGACTGGCCGCGGATTACATCGACGCGCTGTTGGGCGCCCGCACGATCTGAAGCGGGCGGGCGCCCCTTCTGATGTCGGGACCGCTGCCTTGGACGCTGTTCACCGGGCTGGTCCACGTCGCCGGAGACCAACCGACCCTGCTGCCGTGCCCGCTGCGTGCCGGGTCAGGGATGCGCCCACAGTGATGAGAAGCCCCGCGCCGAGGGTCCGGCGCCCAGGCCCCGAACGTTGAGGCCCAGGAGGTTCGTCATGCTTCCAGAAATAATCGTCGCGCCGCTGCTGACCATCATCGCCAGCTTCGTGTTCCGCCGCTTCGCCCGGGGGGTGCCCGTCTGGAAACGCGCCGCCAAATGGGCCGTCTACCTCGGGGTGGGCGGCCTGGTGACCCTCCAGGTCGGGCGCCCGTGGTCGCTCGTCTGGATCTGGGGGGTGCCCGCGTTGGCGGTGGCGCTGCACGTTTTCGGATGCGCCCGGCTTGGCCTTCATCCCCTGACCGCCGAACCCCGGACCTGGCGCCGCGAGGCGGGCGGGGAGGACAGGCCGAAGGCCGGTTCCTGACTTGCAGGGCGGCGAAGGGGAGCCAGAGGCCACGAAGACCGGCTGGACGGATTCTGGACGCCCCGTCTTCAACACTGCTCAAGACGGTTCCGCCCGCACCCAGCGGGGAACCGAGGAGGTTTCACCATGTCTGTTCGTTTCACCCCTTCCCTGCCGTGCGCCGCGCTGACGGCTCTCCTGCTCGCCGGGTGCAGCGGCCCCAGCGCCCCAGCCCCGGCTCCCGACCCGTTCACACGCGAGTCGACGGCCCTGCCGGACGCCCTGCCCGTCGCGCTTGATCTCAGCGAACCCGTCGACGCCGCAGTCGAGCGCTTTGACCGCGAACTTCAGGGGGTGGCCACGCCCATGCCACTGCCCGCGCCGCGCGACCCCGGCGCCCCTGCGCCGCCGGTCGGCCACCCCTCCACGATCGTCGGCAAGAACCTGATCACCGGGGAAGTCATCTCGCGGCCCTCCCGGACAGAGCCGCTGCCACCCATTCCCCCGCCCGTGCTGCCGCCCCCATCCACCGACGAGCAACGGGCAGCCCAGGGTCTGCTCCAGGCCCAGGGGGGCACCCTGCTGAGTCCCAGCTCGACCTTCGCGTCCAAGAACACCCCGATCATCCGGTATGAGACGTTCTTCCCCAAGAACAACAAGCACAACCAGTGTTCTGGAGCGATGGTCAGCTCGCAGTGGATGATCACCGCTGCCCACTGCGTCTACAAGTTCGTCGCTTCCGGCTCGCCACTCAACGAGTACGCCAGCAGCATCAAGGCTTTTGCAGGCTACAACGGCGACCAGAGCACCATCGGCTTCACGTTCGCAACGCAGATTCTGATCACCGGAAACTGGCGCGAGTTCGGCGGCGGCTTCAACGAGGACATCGCCTGGGTCCGGCTCAGCCGTCACCTCGGCGGGGTCACCGGGTTCTACGGCTACACGGCGTCCTCGAACTGCAACTTCTTCAAGACCACGACGCTGTCGAGCTTCGGCTATCCCGGCGAGACACCGTACGACGGCAAGAAGGTCTTCGGCGGCACCTTCACGGCGGATTCCTGCGCGGGCGACGGGAACTCCTGGCCCTTCAACGGCGTGACGGTCAACACCCCGGCCTTCGGCGGCCAGAGCGGCTCGGCCCTGCGCGCCCCGTCCCAGGATTCCGCCTATCCCGGCATCGTCATGGGTGTGCTCACCAACAGTGACCGCCAGACGTATTCCACCTTCAACCGCCTGACCAACCAGCATGTCCTCGACCTCGGGGACGCCATCGTGGGAAGCACCCCCAAGACGCCCGACCTGATCGCCATGAGCGTGCGCGTGCCCCCGCCCCAGATCACCCCCCCTTCGGCGGCCAGTCTGTCTCCCCAGCGCATTGACGAAAACAATCCGGTCAAGCTCACTGCGGGCGGGCCGGTCCAGGTGTCGTTCAGGCTGTTCAACAACAGCTATGCTCCCTTCAACGGCAACGTGCAATACAACGTGTATCTGTCGGAGGACAGCAATGTCAACGGAGCAGACCAGTTCCTCGGGGCGTATACCACTGCGGTAGACCTCAAGGGCAATTCAGGGCTGCATATCAAGACGCCCGCGGGAATGAAGGTGCCCTCGTGCGTCTCCAAGCCTTTCGCCGCCGCCACCATCGGGGTCATCGTGACCAACTTCGACGCCAATGGCGGCAACAACGACTCGAGCGGCGAGGACGCCCTGCCCGTCAATGTGGCCAACGTTCCCAAATGTTGAGGGCGGGCCGCTGAGGGCCTGTCCCCTGACCCCAGCTTCCAAAGCAGGCGTCGTCGCCCCACGGCGGCGGCAGCCTGGCTGGGTGTCGCTATGGGCCTGATCTCACCCCGTGCCGTGACGAGGAGCATCCATGAACCCTCAGTCCACTGCGACCGACCAGGAAACCGTGATTCACGCCATGCATGACGCTTTTCACTGCCGCAATTTCCAGGCGGGTGCCCAGTTGTTCGCCCCGATCTTCAACAACCACGGCGTCCAGCTCCCGCGTGAAGCCATCATCGCCGTCTGGACGGACATCTGCACGCGCTTCCCTGACGCCCGGTTGGGCATCGTGACCCTGAGTGCCGAAGAGCACCCCCTTGGAAGAGGCGGGCGACTTTCGTAGGTCTGTTGCTGAGAGCACATAGTCCATCTCTCACCACCAGACAGGATTTGAAGATAGCCAAAGAGGTCAAACCATAGAGGATTATTCCATGATTCGAGGCCTGTTCGAGACCCACATCAAGGTCGCCGATCTGGAGCGGGCGATGGACTTCTACGGCCGCGTGCTGGGGCTGACCCTCGGCCGCCGGGAGGACGACCGCCGCGTGGCCTTTTACTGGGTGGGCGCCTCCGGCGAGGCCATGCTGGGGCTGTGGGAGGTGCCGCCGCCGCAGGTGGTGTCCCAGCATTTCGCCTTCCGCAGCTCGCCCGCAGAGATGGAGCACGCCACGGCCTACCTGCACGCGCGGGGGCTCAGGGGCCACAACTTCCTGGCGGACGGCACCGAGCGCCCGATGGTGTTCGGCTGGATGCCCGCGCTGGCCCTGTACTTCCGCGACCCGGACGGGCACACGCTGGAACTGCTCGCGATGCTGCCCGAACCGGCGCGGGCGGAGGTGGGCGTGGTCTCGCTCCCGGAGTGGCGGCGCCTGTCTGAAAGCGGGGAGGCGGGGCCAGGGGCGAACCGGCCTTTCACCGAACGCTGAGCGGGCCCCTCGCCACCCAGCCGCTTGAGCTGTCACCACCCTCGCCGACGCCGAGCCGCCCCGCCAGGAGCACACCGGTACCAAGGTTCCCTCCCGCCGAACTCCTGGCCTTCACCCCCTCGCAAGCGGCCCTCGTGGCGGCCTGGCACGTCCCTTCACCGCCCAGCCCCGAGGTGGTGCTCGCCTGGCAACGTGACGCCGTGGTCGAGGTGCGCTCGTTCGTCCTCGTGCGGGGAGAGCCGCTCGCTTACGGCGAACTGTGGATCGACCGGGAAGAGCAGGAGGTGGAACTGGCGCGCCTGATCGTCGATCCTGAGGCGTAGGCAGCAGGGCTGGGGTAGGCGGCTCGTGAAGCAGCCCCTTTCCCACGCTGGCGCAGCTTCGGCAACAACCCACCCGGCGGGTCTCCCTGTTCGGGCAGGAGGTGTGGCTGATCGCGCGCTTCGACGACGCGGTGAGCGCGCTCAAGGACCAGAACCTTGCGCTGGGCCAGTTCTGGGAGGGGGTGCCCGAAGTGGGCGGCAACGTGCAGGCGGCGTTTCCCAACGTGCTGAACACGGACGGCCTCGACCACCGCCGGCTGCGCGCCCTGGTCAGCGAGGGCTTTACCCCCAGGTTCGTCGAGAGCCTGCGTCCGCGCGTGCGGCACCTGGCCCACGAGCTCATCGACGCCATCGAGGCCACCGGGGGGCGCGGATTCGACCTGATGGAGGCGTTCGCGGCGCCGCTGCCGATCCGGGTCATCTCGGACATGCTCGGCCTGCCTGCGGGAGACCATGAGCGGCTGCGCGTCTGGGCCGATCAACTGACCGACGACATCGGCCAGCGGATGTCGGGGTACCCGGAGTCCATGGAGGCGTTCAAGGCGTACCTGCGGGCGCTGTTCGAGCACCAGCGGGCGCGGCCCGGCGACGACCTCGTGTCGGCCATGGTCCGCGCCGGGGAGGGTGGGGACGCCCTGAGCGAGCGGGAGCTGATCGGCATGACCTCGCTGCTGATCTTCGCGGGCCACGAGACGACGGTCCGGCTCATCGGCTCCGGGATGCTGGCGCTGCTCCGGCGCCCGGACGCCGTGGCCGAACTGCGTGCCCGACCCGAACTCTTGGCCCCGGCGGTCGAGGAACTGCTGCGGCTGGAGGGACCGGCGACCATGACCAGCCCGCGCTCCGCCCTGGCGGACGTGAGGCTGAGCGACTGCACCGTCCGCGCCGGCGAATTGGTGGTGGCGCTGGCGTCGGCCAACCGCGACGAGACGCAGTTCGCCGGCCCCGACGAACTCCACATCGCCCGTGGGCTCAACCGGCACCTGGCGTTCAGCCGGGGGGTGCACTCCAGCCTGTGGGCGCCGCTGGCCCGGCTGGAGGTGCAGGAAGTCATCGGCGCCCTGCTGGAGCGCTTTCCCCACCTCGCCCTGAACATCGACCCCAGGAGGGCCCATGACCCCGACCCACGCTTCCCCCCCAAACCTACGTCCTCGTGCACGGCGCCGGACTCGGGGCCTTCATCTGGGACCGCGTGAGGCAGAGGTTGGAAGGTGCCGGACATACCGTCGTCACCCCCGACCTGCCCGGACACGGCGCGGACCAGACGCCCGAGGACGAAGTCACCCTCGACGCCTGCACCCGGGCGGTCGTGCGGGCGGTGGGCGACCGCATGGGGGTCGTTCTGGTCGGCCACAGCTTCGGCGGCGTGGTGACCGCGCAGGTGGCCGAGCACCTTCCGGAGCGGGTGGGCCACCTGGTCTACCTCGCCGCCCCGGTCCTCCCCGACGGCCAGAGCAACGCCGAGGTCTCGCAGGGGGACCCGGCCAGCCTGCTCAACCCCAACGCCGTGCTGGAAGACGGCATGATCCGCTTTCCAACCGAGTGGATCGGTCCAGGCCTGTGCAACGACTGCACCCCGCAGGACGTGCGGACGATTCGGGAGCGGGTGCGCCCCTTCCCGCCGGGTCTGCTGCTCATGCCCGTCCACCTGACGCCGGAGCGGTTCGGGCGGGTGCCCAAGTACGACCTCCTGGCCGCGCGGGACCAGACCGTGAGCTACGGGTTTCAGCGGGCGACGCAGGCCCGGCTGGCCTTCGCCGGCAGTCACACGCTCGACGCCTCGCACATGCCGATGCTGTCCCGGCCAGATGAACTGGTGGCCATCCTCCAAAGCCTGTGAGGGCGGCGCTCCGTTCCGCCCCAGGGACGACAGCGCCCCCCGGGCAGAACCCGGGCCGCTGTCCGTGGCGTTCCCCCGCTCCGCTCACCCCGCACCGAACCCCCGGGTGACGTGGTCACCGCTCCCAGTGGTGCGAAGGCCGTGTGGAGCGGCACCGGCGGCACCCGATCTAAGTACGACTACGGAAGTTGTGCGGGGTGTAGGGTGGGGTCCTCACCGTACCGAGGAGGTCGGTATGCACCCTTTCGGTTGCCGCCCCCATCTGCCGAGCAGCTTGAGGAACTTGAGCACCTGTACCGTACTGGGGGAGACCATCTGCGCATTCGGGCCTTGATCGTCCTGCTCTCAGCAGAACAACAGCGAAAGGTGGCTGAGATTGCCTCGCTGGTGCGATACGACGAGGAAACGGTTCGCCGCTGGTTGCATCGCCACGTTGCCGAGGGGATACAGGGTTTGGCAGACGCACCGCGGTCCGGTGCTTCACCCAAGGTCACCCCGGAGTACCGCGAACGGCTGTTGAGCGTGGCCCGGCAGCGGCCACGCGCCCTAGACCTGCCCTTCTCACTGGGGACGGGATGGCGCATGGCCGACGACTTGGCGGAGCAGACCGGGATCCGGCTGAGTGCGGTGAGCGTCTACCGCTCGCTGCATCAGGGAGGAATCCACTCCAACCGACCCCAGCACACCAGCACCAGCCCTGACCCCGAGTACGCCGTGAAAAAAAGCGGTCGAGGAAGCCCGCGACCAGTTGAAGCCCGGAGAGGTCTTTTACTACGCCGACGAGTTCAACATCAGTTGGTTACCGACCTTACGGGCGATGTGGAGCCCCGTGGGCCAGCAGGTCCCAGCAGGTCATGGTTCCGACACCGGCGCAGCCGGTGCGCCGGTACGGGGCAAAGAAGCAGATCACGACCAGCAAGGCCGTAATCAGCAGCCCCAGCAGCGCCCCGGGCTGGCGGGAGAAGCGGCGCCAGGCGGCAGAAGAGCGGCTGCGGGGCTTAATCTCCCGGGGCAACGTCGTGCGGTCTACGGTCAAGGGGAGCCTCCCTCCAGGTCGGGCGCGTTTCAGGGCGGGGCGCGCCCGACCTCAACCAGACGTTGCCGTGGCAGGGCGGGCCTCCTCGACCTCGGCGAGAAACCCCTTGAGCGCCGTGAAGTACGTCTCCGGGTCGTCCCACATGCTCAGGTGGCTGCCGTTCTCGCAGATGGACACGCGCGAGTTCGGGATGCGCCGCCCCATCTCCTCGATGTCGGCGGGGTCCATGGAGTCGTGGCGACCGACCGACAGCAGCGTCGGCACGGTGAGGCGGTGCAGGTCCGCCCAGCGGTCCCAGTCCCTGAAAGTGCCGGTGACGACGAACTCGTTGGGCCCCTGCATGGTGTGGTAGACGGGCAGGGCGAGGTGCTCGAACATCCGCGCCACCGGCCCGGGCCAGGGCACCACCCGGCAGATGTGCCGGTTGTAGAGCCCCGTCAGCAGCGCCTGGTATTCGGGGTCGTCCAGCGTCCCCTCCGCCTCGTGGCGCTTCATGACCGCGACCTCTTCCGGGTCCATCCGGTCACGCAACTCGTTGATGTACCGCATATACGAGGCGATGCTGGCGGTCATGTTGCTGACGATCAATCCGCGCAGATGCCGCCCGTACTTCAGGGCGTACTCGGTCCCGAGCATCCCGCCCCACGAGTTGCCGAACAGGTAGAAGTCCTCCAGGCCCAGCCCGGCGCGCACCTGCTCGACCTCTTCCCGGAAGCGCTCCACCGTCCACAGACTGGGGTCGTCGGGCTGGTCGGAGTAATGCGAGCCGAGCTGGTCGTAGTAGTAGAAGGTGTACTCGTCGGGCGAGAGCCAATTCTCGAAGCACTCGAAGTATTCGTGGGTGCAGCCGGGGCCGCCGTGCAGCAGCAGCAGGGTGACCGGGCCGTGCCCCACCCGCTTCGTCCAGACCCGGTAGCCTCCGTCCACGGTGATGTGCCGAACTTCCCCTTCAGATGGCTGAGTCATACCAGCGCCTCACGGTCAGGTGAAAAAGACGGGCGGCCATGTCGCCCAGGGTAAGCAAACTGTGCTGATTTCGGCCCGAGGGTAACGTACATTTACTGCACGGTCAAGCCGAGTAAAGCCAATTCACGAAAAGGAGCACCGCGAAGACGATGACGATGAGACCCCTGGCGCCGCAGCTCGACGAGATCGACCGGACCCTCCTGGCCCTGCTTCAGGAAGACGCTTCTCTGAGCCATGTGGACCTCGCCCGGCAGGTGGGCCTCTCGGCCCCCGGCGTTCACAAGCGGCTCAAGCACCTGCGGCAGGGCGGCTACATCAAGAAGGTGGCCGCCGTCCTCGACCGGGCCAGGCTGGGGCTCGACCTGCTGTGCTTCCTGAAAGTCACCTTCCGGAGCAACCTGCGACCCGAGAACGTGGCGGAGCTGCAACGCTGCATTCAGGAGCTGCCCGAGGTGCTGGAGTGCTACACCGTCACCGGCTCCAGCGACGCCATCCTCAAGATCGCCGTGACCGACCACTTCGCCCTACGCGACTTCCTGCGCAGGCTCGCCGAGGGCCAGCAGGTGATCGAGCGCGCCGAGACCTGCATCGTCCTCGAAGAGTTCAAGGAGGGAGCGGAGCTGCCGCTGAGACCCGTGTGAGCCCCGGCACCCGGTGCCCTCCGGACGAGCGGGAACGGCGGGTGCCGTGGTGGGACGGCCCCAACGTCGTCGTCCTGAACTTTCCCGGCGGCGCCCTGGGGGTCGTGACCGCCACCAACGGCGCGATTCCGGGACGCTGGATCCAGGAGTTCCAGGTGGTCGCCCGGCACCTGACCGCCGACTTCACCGACCACAACCACGCGACGTTCCACCACTGCACGACGATCAGCGTCGTGCGGGTGTGCAGGCGTGGTCGCGGTGCCCCTTCATGTTGAGGGGCAAAACCACCCCCGCAACTCAACTCCGACCGCTCTCTTGACGGCTTCTCGCTCCGCTCGGGCCGAAAGGGTTGCGGGTGTCACCCGCAACTCTTTCGGCCACCGCTGTGACAGCAGACGGACAGGTTGAGGGCCTGTGTCTCAGGTCGTTCCAGCCGAGCGGACCCGATGAGGCGGATGACCGTCCGTCCAGTCACGGGGCCACGGCTCTGGGTGGGGCGGGCCTGGCCGGGTTCCGATACCGGCCACCCAGGCGACAACCCGACGACGTGGGATGGGTGTGGAAGTGGGGGAGGCAGGAGACCGGGTGTGGGCCACCCGACCTCCGGGAGGACGAGGCCCCACAATAGGGGCATGCTGGATTTGACGGGCAAGGTCATTCTCGTGACGGGCGGCTCCCGCGGCATCGGCGCCGCCACCGTCCGCATCCTGGCCGCCGCGGGGGCGCAGGTCGTCGTGCACTACGGCCAGAGTGGGACCGAGGCGCAGATGATCGCGCAGGACCTCGGGCCGGACCGGGCCGTCGCCCTCGGGGCGGACCTCTCCCAACCCGGCGCGGCGGCCCAGCTCTTCCGGGAAGCTGCCGCCTGGCGCGGACGCATCGACGTGCTGGTGAACAACGCGGGCATCGCGCCCCTCGTGACGGTGGACGAGCCTGCGCAGGCGTGGGCCGACACCTGGTCGCGCACCTTGCAGGTGAACCTGATGGCCGTCGCCGACCTGTGCCGCGAGGCGATCTTGCACTTCCGGGAGCGGGGCGGCGGCACCATCGTCAACGTGGCGAGCCGCGCCGCCTTCCGCGGGGACAATCCCGAGGCGATGCACTACGCGGCCTCCAAGGGCGGGGTGATCGCGCTGACCCGCTCCATCGCGCGGGGGTACGCCCGGGAGAACATCCTGGCCTACGCGGTGGCTCCCGGGTGGGTGCGCACCGACATGGCGTCCGGGTACCTGCGCGAGCACGCCGCCGACATCGCCCGGGACATCCCGCTGGGGGACGTGGCCCCTCCCGAGGAGGTGGCGAACACGGTGGCCTTTTTGGCCTCGGGGCTGGCCCGGCACATGACCGGGGCGACCCTGGACCTCAACGGCGCCTCCTACGTCCGCTGAGGCGGGGCGACTCCCCGGACTCAAGCAGGGTGTAAGGGGGAGACCCTCGGTCAGGACGGCAGGAAGCGGCCCCCTCGCGGGGTCCGGCTGGGCGGCGTCGGCCTCCAGCCCAGAAGGGCCGCCTGGACGGATCGCACGACGCCGCGGCCTCACCGCTCCGTCGGCTGGACGGTCCGGGGGTGGAAGCTCCGGCCCACCTGGACGCGTTCCGCCAGGGCAGCCTGGGCACTTCACACCGTGCTCCTCATTCAGGGACGGTGGGCACGGCAGTCAGGGCGGCGCACCCAGGCTCACTCCCTGGCTCCAGCCCGGCACGCACAAGCCACGCCCCATCACTACCGACGCCGGCGCGCTCCCCGCCCCTAATCCGTGACCTCCAGCACCCCCTCATCTCGCATCTCCCGCAGCACAGGGCGAATGAGGTCGAGGATCGTCAACGGCGCGACGATCAGAAGCTCCCTGCCATCCCCGGTCAGCGCCTGGTGGTAACGGCCAACGGGTTCGGCCATGGCGGGTGGGGTCCCGGTCACGCCCGTGGGCTGGAATCGCAACCTCGCCCTACCCTCTGAGGTGCGCTCGACGATTGCCGTTCATTCGGGTGCCGTTCATTCGGGGACGTGCCTCCCGGAGACGGTCCCGCCTGCCCATGCCGCACGCCGCCTTCTTGGCTGATGAATGAGATGATCTAGCCGGAGCGGGAGAACCTTGGAAGGGGAGAGCGGCGCTTGATCCACTTCCCTCTCGTGGCCGCTTGCCCGGTTTCGCCCGCAGCCAGAGCTCTTGGAGCGCGGGCGGGGTCTCCTCCCGACCCTGTGCCGAGGGAGGCGGAGGCCAAGAGGACCTGTCCTGACGCCGGGAAAGAGGAACCCTCAAGCGGCGCCGGGTTCCTGCCCACGGCCAGAGTCTCCCGGAGACGCGCTTCGATGCGTGCTGGCAGCCACCCGGGCGAACGGCTCGGCAAGTTCCTCGCAGCACACCACACCTGCCGTTTGGCTGGTGTCTTGAGCTGGGTGCCTCGCCCGGCGTAACATCGTGACCCGCCCAAGCCCTTCGCCCTTCACCTGCTCCGGTCCGCGCTGGCCGGACTCCTCGGGAGGTTCGAATGAAGGCGTTCAAATCCCTGCTCGTCACGGCCCTGCTCGCCGCCGCGGGGTCCTCGCTCGCGCAGGGCGGCACCCTCACGGTCGCCACCGCGCAGGACCCGCAGAGCTGGGACCCCATCGACACCTTCCTGGTCGCGTGGGGGACCGTCGCCCACAACCTCTACGACGGGCTGATCATCCGCACGCCGGATCTCAAGCTGCAACCCGGTCTCGCCACCAAGTGGACGTCCCTGAACGGCAACAAGACCCTGCGCTTCACCCTGCGCCAGGGGGTGAAGTTCCACAACGGGGAGCCCTTCAACGCGGGCGCCGTGAAGTTCACCTTCGACCGGCTGCTGGGCCCCGAGGGCAAGAAGGGCCCGCAGCAGGCGAACTACAACTCGATCAAGCAGGTGAAGGTCGTGGGGCCCTACACCGTGGACTTCATCCTGTCGCAGGCGGACCCGGTGCTGCTCACGAAGCTCGCCGGGTACGGCGCGATGATCGTGCCCCCCCGCTACATCAAGGAAAAAGGCGACGCCTACTTCAACTCGCACCCGGTCGGGACGGGCCCCTTCAGCTTCGTGTCCTACAAGAACGGGGAATCCATCAAGCTCCAGGCCTTCAAGGGGTACTGGGGCGGCGCGCCGAAGCTGGCGGGCGTCACCTACCGCTTCATCGAGGAACCCGCGACCCGCGTGGCCGAGTTGCAGGCGGGCCGGGTCGACATCGCCGCCGCCATCCCGGTCGCCCAGGCCGCGACGGTGAAGGGCAACCCCAACCTCACCCTCCAGGCGGTGCCCAGCCCCACCGTGCAGGCCCTGCGGCTGAACGTCAGCCACGGCCCCACCAGCGACCTGCGGGTGCGTCAGGCACTCAACCACGCGGTGGACCGCGACGCGATCATCAAGAGCATCCTCCAGGGGTACGCCAGCCCCATCGCGTCCATGCAGTCCTCGAAGTCCTTCGGGTACGACCCGAACCTCAAGGCGTACCCCTACGACCCCGCCAAGGCGAAGCAACTCCTCCAGGCGGCGGGCGTGAAGCCGGGCACGACGGTCGGGATCGACTTCATCGGCACGGACGCGGTGTTCCGCGAGGTCGCGCAGGCCGTGGCAGGCTACTTTCAGGTGCTGGGCCTCAAGCCCGAACTCAAGACGTACGAGACGAACACCTTTTACAGCGACATCATCCCCAAGAACAAGACCACGAACGCCTACCAGATGGGGTGGGGCGGCTGGACCTTCGACTTCGACAACACCGCCTACCTGCTCTACCGCAGCGGCCAGTTCTGGAACCCCGACTACAAGAGTAAGGAACTCGACGCCCTGCTCGACAAGCAGCACAACCTGAGCGATCAGAAGCAGCGCCTGACGATCCTGCGCCAGATCGCCAAGTACACCCGTGACCAGGCCATCGACATCCCCCTCTACAACCAGCAGGACCTGTGGGGGGTGAGCAAGCGGGTGCAGGGCTTCCGGGCCCCCAGCGACAGCCTGTTGCGCCTGAATACCGTCAGCGTGAAGTGAGGCATGGCCCGCTACCTCGTCTTGCAGCTCTCCCAGGCCCTGCTGGTCGTGGTGTTCGTGACGCTGGTCGTCGCGGTCATGCTGCGCTTCTCGGGCGACCCGGCGGTGGCGCAGTTCCAGGGCGCCTCGGCCCCCACCGCCGAGCAGCTCCGGGAAATTCGGGAGGCGCTCGGCCTCAACCAGCCCTTTCTGGTGCAGTACGGCCACTTCCTGGGCGGCCTCTTCACGGGGAACCTCGGCACCAGCTTCCGGGGCGACACCCCGGTCGGGTCCCTGATCCGGGACGCGATGCCTCCCACCCTGCTGCTGGCGCTGTGCTCGCTGCTGATCTCGGTCGCCATCTCCCTGCCGCTGGGGGTCTACTCCGCCGTGCACCGGGGCGGCTGGGCGGACCAACTGATCCGCTTCGTCTCGCTGTTCGGCCTGTCGTTCCCGAACTTCTGGCTGGGGATCATGCTGGTGCTGATCTTCGGCGTGACCCTGCGCTGGCTGCCCGCCTCCGGCTACGAGACGCCCGCGTCCCTGGTCTTGCCGAGCGTCACCCTGGGCCTGATCCTGACCTCCACGACGGTTCGGCTGTTGCGCGCCGCGCTGCTGGACGTGCTGGGCAGCCAGTACGTCACCGTGGCGCGCAGCAAGGGCCTTTCCGAGCGCCGGGTGCTGTACAAGCACGCCCTGCGCAACACCGCCATTCCCGTGGTCACCTTCATCGGCCTGCAATTCGGGGGGCTGATCGGCGGGGGGGTCATCGTCGAGCAGGTCTTCGCGTGGCCGGGGCTGGGCTCGCTGGCCCTGCAAGCCATCGCCAACCGGGACTACCCGGTGCTTCAGGGCACCGTGACGGTCCTGGCGATCATCGTCGTGCTCGTCAACCTGCTGGTGGACCTGTCGTACGGGTTGTTCGACCCGCGCGTCCGCATGGAGTGACATGACCCACCCTCCCGCCGCCGCCCCCCGCGCCCGCCGACCGCCGCTGCGCTGGACGCCCGACCTGCTGTTCGGCGCGCTGCTCACCGGCGGGGTGGTGCTGCTGGTGCTGCTCGCCAACGTGCTCTTTCCGGTCGGGACGGACGCGATGGACCTCGCCGCGCGCCTGAAGCCCCCGACCCTCACCGGCCCGCACCCCCTGGGCACCGACCCCATCGGGCGGGACGTGCTGGCCCGGGTGGTCTACGGCGGGCGCATCTCCCTGATCGTCGGGGTGGTGTCGGTAGCCCTCTCCGCCAGCATCGGCAGCCTGCTGGGCCTGCTGGCCGGGTACTACCGCGGCACGCTGGACGCCGTGGTGATGCGCCTCGCGGACGTGCAGCTCGCCTTTCCCTTCATCCTGCTGGCGATCACCGTCATCGCCATCGTCGGCCCCGGCCTGTGGAACCTGATCGCCGTGATGGTCGTGTCGCAGTGGGCGCTGTACGCCCGGCTCGTGCGCGGTCAGGTGCTGTCGCTGCGGGAGCGGGAGTACGTCCAGGCCGCGCACGCGCTGGGGGCCAACCACGCGCGCCTGATGTTTCGGCACATCGTCCCGAACGCCATCGGGCCGCTCATCGTCCTGGCGACCCTGAACGTCGCCAACAACATCCTGCTGGAGTCCGGCCTGACGTTCCTGGGGCTGGGCGTGGACCCGCAGGTGCCGTCCTGGGGCGGGATGCTCGCGGATGGGCGCACGTACCTGCAAACCGCGTGGTGGGTGTCGGTGTTCCCGGGCGTGGCGATCACCCTCACGGTCCTGGGCTTCAACCTGCTGGGCGATTGGCTGCGCGACCGCCTCGACCCGCACGGAAGGCGGAGGTGAGCGGCCCTGAGACCTCCGGCGACGGGCGCGCGGGTGAGCCCACCTCCACGCCGGGACCCCGGCCTGCCTCCGACGTGGCCCGCAAAACCCGCTGGGAGCAGCACTTTCCGTGGGAGGGCCGCAGGCTCTTGGAGCAGCTTCAGTCGCTCACGCGCGGCAATCCGCCCCGGCAGGTGCTCGCCTACGTCTCGGAATCCCCCGAGTTGCGCGAGTTCCTGCGGCAGGGCGTCCTCACCCTCTGCGGCGCGTCCTGTTCCGCCCGGGTCCGCAGCGCCTACAAGACCGCGTACTTCTGGGTCACGGAGGAGGTGCGTCCCCTGTGGCGGCGGGCACATGCCGACCGCCTCACCCTCACGTACCCCCGCCTGGCGGACGAAAACCCCGGGCGGTTTCTTCAGGAAGCCTACCCGCTGGCCGCCGTGCTGGAACGCGAGGGCGTCCGGGCAGACTTTCAGCCGGGCGACACGGGCGAACCGGCCTATCACGCGGCCTTGTGGCGCGGGGACAGGGAACTCTGGCGCGGCTCGTGCTTCGTCCCGCTCGCGCCCCGAGAGTCGCCCGATGGCCGAACCGTTCTCGCCCCCACCGGCTGGCTGCGTGTCCAGGGGGAGGGCGGGCCGCTTCACGACGCTCCCCTTCCCACCGACGGGGAGCTGTTCTGGGACTGGTACAGCGGCACCGTTCTCCCGCACGTCCTGCGCCTCGCCGACGAGCGGCAGGACGGGCTGGTGTTCAAGAACCTGTCGGTGACGGTCCACGCCTCCGAACCGGACCTCGCGCTGGACGTGCTGGACGAGCGTGTCAGCATGACCGAGGCGCTCACCGAGGAGGTGTACTTCGGGACGCTGGAGGCCCTGAAGCGGCACACGTCCACCCCCACGGAGTCCCGCACCCTCACGCCGGGTCGCATCGTCCCGGTCGCGCGGTCGACGCCCGGACAGGACGGCTGGGCGAGCGTCACCCTGACCCAGTGGGCCGCTCCGCCGCAGGAAGCCGTGGGCCAGATTCCGCCCGAGTCCGACGGGATGGACCTGACCTCCACGCCCCTCGACCGACCCTGGCCTCCCGCCCGCATCTGGGCCTACGCGCGGCACCTCGCGCGCCAGCACGGCCTCACCTGGCAGGTTCCCGCCTTCAGCGTGGACGGTCGGCCCGTCCCAGCCGTCCTGCGCACGGGGCGGGACACGCCGGAGGGGGTACTGGTCACGGGCGGGCAGCACGCCAACGAGACCACCGGCCCGGTGGCGGCCCTGCACCTGATCGCGCCGCTCGCCGCCACCGACCTCAATTTTGCGGTGATCCCCCTGGAGAACCCCGACGGCGCGTTCTTGCACCGCGCCCTGACCCGGGTCGCCCCCGAGCATATGCACCACGCGGCGCGCTACACGTCTCTGGGGGATGACCTCGAGGCGAGGCTGCGTCAGGGCCAACCCCGCTGGGAGGCACGCGCTCGGGCCTGGGCTCGGGAAGAGGTGAACGCGACCTTGCACCTGAACCTGCACGGCTACCCGGCGCACGAGTGGGTCCGGCCCTACAGCGGCTACGCCCCCCACGGCTTCGAGTCGTGGGCGCTGCCCGCCGGATTCGTCACGATCGTGTGGTACTGGCCGGGGCAGGCGGAGACGGCCCGCGCCCTGGCGGACGTGATCGCGCTTTGCCTCCAAGAGGAAACAGATGTGGCGGCTCATGCGGCCCGGGCGTTTCGCGCGAGTGCCGCGCACCTGGCGCAACCGCACTATCAACTCATTCACGGCCTGCCGTTTATCCTCGCGGAACAAGCGGCTGCCCTGTGTCCCCTCACCGTGATCACCGAGGCGCCCGACGAGACCATCTACGGGGAGCACTTCCAGATGTTCGTGCGCGCCCACCTCGCCGTGTGCGAGGCGGCGGTCGGCTTTCACCTCGACCGGCTGGGCGGAACTTGACGTGTCCTTCGGCCTCTCGCTGGGCGGCGAACCGTGGGGCCCATCACCCCCTCCTGCTTGAGGAATGTGGCCCGACCTTGAGGCGTCCGCCCACCGACCCCCCCGACGTCGGGAGTGGCCCCCGGCCTCCAGGGAAAAAGGCCCTTCCGAAGAACGCCAGGGGCATGTGCCGAGGTCTCTGGAGAGGGTCTGGGGTTGCTCCCCGGCGCACCCCATCGACTTCCCGGCCTGTCCACCCGCCGGACCGTGCCGGGAGGCCAGGCTTCGAGCCCCGGTGAGCGTCGGCCACTCGGCGACCCGGTCTGAAGGGGGGTTCTAGAATTCGCGTGCCAGGACGCTCTTCCTCCCCGTTACCCGGTGCAACTCCCGGGCCCTTCTCTCGCGGTTGTGTTCGCCGGGCGGGCTCGCCTCCTTGAAGAGGCCCGGTGAGCGTTGTCCCTCCGATTGTCACCGGAGTCCAGTTTCATGACGCCCTCCCCCGGGCTGTGATAGGAGGAGATGTGCACCCTGCCAACCCAGTGAGAGGGGATCCCGAGTGGTAAGCCTCCCGGCCCGGAGCGCGCCCCGGCGGGAAGGGGGCGTGGTCTGGCGCCGCCTCCGCCGCGACCGCGCCGCCCTGCTCGGCCTCGCGCTGTGCCTGCTGGTGGTCCTCGCCGCGCTGCTGGCCCCCTGGCTCGCCCCGCACGACCCGAACTACCAGTTCCCGGAAGGGCTCACCCTGGAGGGCGCTCCTCAGCCCCCAGGCCACACCTTCCTCCTGGGCACCGACCTCCTCGGGCGCGACCTGCTCTCGCGGCTGATCTGGGGGGCCCGGGCGTCCCTGATCGTCGGGGTGGTCGCCAACGGGATCGCAGTGTTTCTGGGCGTGTTGATCGGGGCCATTGGCGGGCTGTGGCGCGGCCCGCTCGGCACGCTCGTCATGCGCTTCACGGACGTGATGATGGCCTTCCCGGTGCTCCTCCTCGCCATCGCCCTGACGGCGATCCTGCGGCCCAGCCTGGGGATCGTGACGCTGGTGATCGCCCTGTTGAACTGGGTCGCGGTCGCCCGCGTGGTGTACGCCCAGGTCGTGTCCCTGCGCGAGCGTGAGTTCGTGGAGGCCGCGCAGGCGCTCGGGGCCACCGGCACCCGCGTCCTGTGGCGGCACGTCGCGCCCCACCTGATTCCGACCGCCCTGGTGTGGGGTTCGCTGGGGATCGGGACGACCGTGCTGCTCGAAGCCACCCTCTCCTTCCTGGGGGTGGGCGTGCAGCCCCCCACCCCGAGCTGGGGCGGCATCATCAACGAGAGCCAGAGCTACCTCACGACCGCCCCGTGGCTGGTGGTGTTTCCGGGCGCGGCGATCCTCCTCACGTCGCTGGGCTTCAACCTCCTGGGGGAGGGGCTGCGCGACGCCCTCGACCCGGACGGGGGGCGGCGCTGATGCTGCCGTTCGCGGTCTCGCGCCTGTTCCAGAGCTTCGGGGTCCTGCTGGTCGCGTCCGTCCTTACCTTCGGGTTGATCTTCCTGCTGCCCGCCGACCCCGCCCGGCTCGTCGCGGGGCCGAGCGCCAGCGTCCAGACCGTAAACAGCATCCGGCACGAACTCGGGCTCGACCGCCCTTTTCTCGTGCAGTACGGGCGCTATCTGGGCGGGCTGGTGCGCGGCGACCTGGGGCGCTCGTACAAGCAGCAGTCGGGGGTGAGTTCGCTGATCGCCTCGCGGATCGGGCCGACCTTCCAGCTCATGCTGGGGGCCATCGTGCTCGAACTCCTCCTCGGGCTGCCGCTGGGGATCTGGGCGGCCCTGCGGCGGGGGCGCTGGCCCGACCGCCTGGTGATGGGCTTCGCCTTTCTGGGAGCGTCGGCGCCGCAGTTCTGGCTGGGCCTGAGCCTGGTGTATCTGCTCGCCTACGGGCTGAACCTTTTCCCGCTCGGGGGGTACGGCGGGCTCTCGCACCTGTTCCTACCTGCCCTGACCCTGGGGCTCGGCGGCGCGGGGTGGTACGCGCGGATGATGCGCTCCAGCCTGCTCGACGTGCTTTCCCGCGACTTCGTTCGCACGGCCCGCGCCAAGGGCCTCGCGCCTACCCGGGTGATCGTCCGGCACGCCCTGCGCAACGCCGTCACGCCCATCGTCACCATGATCGGCCTCGACATCGGCGCCTTCATGGGCGGCGTGGTCGTCGTGGAGAGCGTCTTCGGGTGGCCGGGGCTGGGCAGGCTGGTGTGGGACGCGATCCGCGTGGTGGACATTCCCGTCATCGTCGGCGTGGTGATTTTCAGCGCGCTCGTGATCACGCTGGGGAACCTGCTGGCGGACCTCGTGCAGCTCGTGATCGATCCGCGGGTCAGGTACGCGTGAGGCGAAATGCGGCTCAAAAGCTCCTCCCCTTGACTTGCGGAAGGGAAGGCATCTTCCTCGCGGTGAAGCTGGTCACACGCCCCCTCACCCCGGCCCTCCGCTTCGCGGCTCTGCGAGTCACCCGCAAGGGGAGAGGGAGAAAACAACGTCCCTTCCTCTCCCCACCAAAGGAGAACCTATGAAAAAGCCCCTCGGTCTGACGCTCCTCCTCGGCCTCACCGTCGCGCTCGCCCAGCAGGCGCCGCAGCGGGGCGGCTCCATCACCGTCTCCTACAAGGACGACGTGACGACCCTCGACCCCGCCATCGGGTACGACTACCAGAACTGGCCGATGGAGAAGATGGTCTTTGACGCCCTGCTCGACTACAAGCCCGGCTCGACGACCCTGGAGCCCCGCCTCGCCGCGAAGATGCCCGAGGTGTCGAAGGACGGGAAGACGTACACCTTCACCTTGAGGAAGGGCGTCAAGTTCCACAACGGGCGCACGATGACGGCGGACGACGTGAAGTACACGCTGGAGCGGCTGCTCGACCCCAGGACGAAAAGCCCCGGACAGAGCTTCTACACCGGGATTCAGGGGGCCCAGGCGTTCGTGGACGGCAAGGCGAAGAGCGTCACCGGCATCCAGGTTCTCGCGCCCGACCGGGTGCGGATCACCCTGACCGCGCCGAACGCCGCCTTCCTCAACATCATGGCGATGAACTTCGCCTTCATCGTGCCGAAGGAGGCGGTGGCCGCGGCGAAGGGGGACTTCGGGCACAAGCCGGTGGGGACGGGGCCCTTCAAGCTCACCTCCTGGGTCTCCGGGCAGCAGCTCAAGTTCGACCGCAACCCGAACTACTTCATGGCGGGGCTGCCCTCCCTCGACAACGTGACCGTCAAGGTGGGCCTCGACCCCTCCGTGGCCTTCCTGAGCCTCCAGCGCGGCGAGGTGGACCTCCTCGGGGACGGCATCCCGCCCGCCCAGTTCCTTCAGGTCACCCGTGACCCGAAGTTCAAGCCCAACATCGTCTCCAAAACGTCGGTCAACACGACGTACCTGAGCCTCAACACGGGCGTGAAGCCCCTGAACGACGTGCGGGTGCGGCGGGCGATCAACCAGGCGGTCAACAAGACCAAGATTCTGCGGATCATCAACGGGCGCGGCGTGGTCGCCCAGGGGGTGCTGCCGCCCCTGATGCCGGGGTATGACAAGAACGAGCGCGGCTACGCCTACGACCCGGCGAAGGCGAAGGCGCTCCTCGCGGCGGCGGGCTTCCCGAACGGCTTCGAGACGACCCTCTACACCAACTCCACCGACCCCAACCCGCGCATCGCGCAGAGCATCCAGCAGGACCTCGCGCAGGTCGGGATCAGGGTGCAGATCAAGAGCCTCGCACAGAGCAGCGTGATCGACGCGGCGGGCACCCCGAAGACGGTGCCGATGGTGTGGTCGGGCGGCATGGCCTGGACCCAGGACTACCCCGACCCCAGCGACTTCTACTGGCCGATCCTGTCGTGCAAGAGCGCCGTGCAGGGCGGCTGGAACTGGCCGATGTACTGCGACAAGGCGCTCGACGCCCGCGCTGACCGGGCCGACCGCATGGTGGCCCCGGGGCAGAGAAACGCCCGCCTCGCCGAGTACGGTAAAATCTTTGCGGCTTTGAACAAGCAGGCGGTGTGGGTCCCCGTCTACCACGAGGTCCGCTACATGATGAAGTCCGACCGACTGGTGGGCGACGTGAACAATCTCGTGGACCCCACCCACCTCATCAACTACGAGCGCCTGTCGGTGCGGAAGTAAGGTGCTGCCCATGACGACGCGCCCGAAATGCACCATCCACGACCACCACTTCGGCTGGGACAACAGCCTGCCGCCCAAGCTGGAGGTCGAGCCCGGCGAGGTCATCGAGTTCGAGGTGGTGGACTCCAGCGGCGGCCAGTTCACCCGGGCGTCCACGCACAACGACGTGAGCGTCCTCGACTTCGCCAAGGTGAACCCCGTCACCGGCCCGATCTTCGTGCGGGGGGCCGAGCCGGGGGACGCCCTCACCGTGGATATCCTCGACTTCCGTCCCTCGGGCTTCGGGTGGACGGCAGCGATTCCCGGCTTCGGGCTGCTGTCGGACGACTTTCCCGAGCCGTACCTCAAGCTCTGGCACTACGGGGAGACGACCGCGGAGTTCCTGCCGGGGATCGAGATTCCTGTGCGGCCCTTTCCGGGCACCATCGGGAACGCGCCCGCAGAAAGTGGGCACCACTCGGTCGTGCCGCCGCGCGCGGTGGGCGGCAACATGGACATCCGCGACCTGACGGCGGGCTCGACCCTGCTCCTCCCCGTCGCGGTGCCGGGGGCGCTGTTCTCGGTGGGCGACACCCACGCGGCGCAGGGGGACGGCGAGGTGTGCGGCACGGCCATCGAGTCGGCCATGCACGTCACGCTGCGCTTCGGGCTCCAGAAGGGGGCGAACCTGCCCACGCCGCGCTTCTCCACGCCGGGGGCGGTCACGTCGCACATCGACCGGATGGGCTACCACGTCACGACCGGCATCGGCCCCGACCTCTTCGCCGCCTCGCGGGACGCGACCCGCTTCATGGTGGACTTCATGGCGGGGGAGTACGGCCTGAACCCGGTGGACGCCTACCTGCTGTGCAGCGTCGCGGCAGACCTGCGGATCAGCGAGATCGTCGACGCCCCCAACTGGCTGGTGAGCCTCTACCTGCCCCGGGCGATCTTCCAGTAGGGGTACGCGAGGGACAATGACCGGGTGACCTCGCGCGAACCACCCAAGCGGCCCGGCCTGGGAGCGGCACGCGGCGCTGCTGGAGAGGCGGCCCAAAGTGAGGCGGCAGGTGGTGGTCACGAGCGAGGACCGCCCCCGGGGTGGGCGGCTCGTGGCGGCACGCTGCAAACCGGTTCATATCGCGGTGCCCAAAAACCCACCTGCAACTCCACCTTAGACGGTTCCCCAGATGAATGGATAGGGTAATGCGGCACTCGGCTCCATGCTGGTGTCCCTACACGATCCAGCAATTTTAGTAGATATTGTCTGTGCAAGCCGCAGTCAAGCGGCCTGTTTCTCAGGCATAGCGGGGCTACGACAAGATTGATCCTGGTATCGGCCATCCACGCCCTGCGGCCGATCTTTCCCGGACGGGAGATGGTCGTGGCGGGGGGCTTCGGGCTGATCCACGGCCTGGCCTTCTCGTACACGCTGGCGGAGCTCAACCTCAACCCCTGGCAGACGGCGCTGAGCCTGCTGGGCTTGAACTTGGGGATTGAGGCGATGCAGCTCATCGTCATCGCCGTGACGATGCCCTGGCTGATCTTGCTGGCACAAACCAGGCTGTATTCCCCCGTGCGCGTGGTGGGGGCCTCACTCGCCGTCCTGGCGTCGCTATGCTGACTGGGCGACCGGGTGGGCTGGCGAACCCCCTGGGTACCCTCGCCGACAGCCTCGGGACCGTCGGCCCCTGGGCCCTGCTGGGGCTGGCGGCCCTGGCCGCGCTGGGGTTCGCCTTCCAGAAACTACCGAACACCGAAACACCCTTAACTTGACCGCCTCAACAGAGTTGGTGATGGCCGGAGAACGCCCTCTTAAGCGTTCTCCTCCTTTTCAAGGTTGTGTTTTTGCATCCGAGGCTGAAGAGTTCGCTCAATGAGCAGACTCTGTTGGCGAATTCTTGGGAGGGCGCGACAAGCGCTTGTCGATGGCTGTTCGTTGCGGCTGAACCCAGCCTCCATCTGAATTCGCCAACAGAATCAGGGGTCGCGTAGAACGCCGTTTAGGGCTGGGCGAGGTTGTGAGCGAGCACGGCCAGGACGGTGCGCAGCCGGAGTGAAGCGAGCGTTTTGGCTTGCACTGAGCGGATTTGTGATGCCACCAACTGTGAAAAGACGGTTTCGACGCGTTTGCGCAGCTTCGGGTGGCGGAACTCCCGCCACCCGCTGTCATAGCGGGTGTTCTTTTTGGGTGGGAACACGTAACCTAAGGCAGCATACCCCTGATCGCCGACCACTTTTGGTCCACCCAGGTCGGCCCACTTTCGGTTCAACTCACAGCCCACCGTCAGGTCGTGCAAGTTGGCTGGTCTGAGAAGGTACCGCACGATCTCACCGAGCGGCGAGACCCAAGCATGGAGTTTATACCCATACACGTCTCCCTGCGTTCCAAACCCCCATCGTGCCCCGGGAAATTTGCAGCGTTTGCCGCGCTTGGGACGACAGACGGGCAGGGGGCATGGAGTCGATGATGACCTCGGCGTACCGCCCTGAGGGTTGGACCAGGGCTTCAAGCTGGTCGAGGAGACGCAGCCCACGGATGTACGCCCGCGTGTACGAGGGAAGACCGCTTCGGTCTTTCCCCAGTAGGTTCCACCAGACAGAGGGTAGGGATGCTTGAAGACCGGGCGGGCGAGCAACAGCGCAACCAATAGAGCGTCCGTTAGTTTCTGGTGCTTGCACCGCTTCTGATCGCTGAAATACCGTTTCGTCCAACGATGTAGCAGACGGATGACCGCACGACGGCCTAGACTGTGATGGGGACGGTATCTGCACATACCGTCCCCATTTTTCCTCGTCTCCGTGCTGGTTGGGCCTCTCCAACTCAACCCCTAAACAGGGTAACCCAGCAATCTTAAATTAATACACCCTAGGGCAGGAGGGAGAACCAGGAACACGCGAACTTACCCTCCCTCTCCCACCCCTTCGCCCCTGCCCCAGCCTGACTCCTGGATCCATGCAACCCTGCCGTTTTCAAGCATCCGCTGGCCCGCAGTCGGCACACCCATCGAAGTCATGTTGGACGACTCCCGGACTTCCGAATCAAATGGTTGGACTCATCTGTGCAGCACATCGACATGCTGATGTGCAGCTTGTCTGGCAACAGTCGCCCACTCCAGGACATATGGTGTTGCCACCCCACACCTCAACCGACCGAGTGAAGTCGGCGGGCAGCCCCGTCCCGGGTGGCGGGGCTTTCACACGCGGACTCCAACATGTGAAGGTGCGTGTGCTTGAGCCGAAGCAGTGGGCGCCCGCCTGGACAACGCGAAAGCTTCCTCGTCGTCGCCGCGTCCCGTTCCCGAGCTACAATTCGATCCGTTCCAGGTAGGCTTCCAGGGTCTTCAGATCACGCCATCGTCAGAGCTGGCCCTGGGCGGTCTCTTCCGGCAGGGTGAAGGTATCTTCCGAGCATGTTCACGTTCTCGTGCAGGAGCGGCGTCAGGCGGGCTACGTTCTCCAGCACGAGTTCACCGGCTCGGCACAGCTCCGTCAGGACCACCCCCATAAAGCGGGTGTTCCAGAGCACGATGGCATTCACCACCAGGCCGAGTGCGCCCAGTTGATCCTCCATGCCCTCCCGATAACGTTCGTTTCCGCAAACCTGGAGTACGTATGGGGATCTTATGTACTGTGTCTCCTACGTCTTCAGCTTGTCTGGCTCCCACTCTCCGGCTTCGCTGTCAGGATGGCCTGGATGGCGGGGGAGACCATGCGGATGACAGACTCAAGGTCTTCCCCGGCGAGCGCCGGGACCTGGACGATGCGCCGCCCGACAATTACACCGATCAGCATGGACGACGCGAGCCCGGCCCGCAGGGTTGCTTCGCCTACGTCTGGTAAGTCTGGAGTGATGTGGTTCACGAGGCGGGCCTGTAGAAATTCCCGAAGCTGAGCCGCCGCCTGCGGATTGGAGATGGCCGCGCGCAGCATCGCCAGAAGGGACTCGCCGTCTTGCGGCTCACCCTCCCCCAGCGCCAGGCAAGCTCGGGTCACGCGTTCCCCGAGCACATTCCTTGGCCCGCTGAATGCCTGCGCGATCCGTGCCAGAGCTTCCGGCGAAATGGACATGACGGCCCCAAACAACTCCTCTTTCGAGCCAAAGAACTGCATGACCAGGGCCGCATTCACGCCCGCGTCCGCCGCGATCTTGCGGATGGTCGCGGCCGCGTATCCGTCCTCAGCGAAGCGTGTACGTGCCGCGTCCAGGATGGCCTGCCGGGTTCCACTCGCCCCCGGTCGCCGACCCCGACGTGATGACGGCGTTGCGCTGTTTCCATCCTGAGTCACTAGGACACCTTACGTCGTCATCCTTATATCAACAAGCGTTGATTTATCATTCGCCTGCTAGTAGGCTGAACCCAGGTGCCTGACCAGTGGCGCTCAGGAGGAACCAAGAATGACCGATGAGAAGAAGGTCTTCGTGCCGTCCCACCCCCTGGAGCCGGGTGACCGGTACGGCGTGCTGAGCAACTTCGAGCCCGGCACCCGAATCCTCCCGGCGGGTTTCCAGATCGCGCCCCCGTTTCGTCCCCTGCCGGTGGACATCGTGTTTGAAAAGGACGTTGCGGTGGGGATGCGCGACGGCGTAACCATTTACGCCGACATCTTTCGGCCCGTGACCTCCGAGAAGGTGCCCGTGCTGGTGGCCTGGAGTCCCTACGGCAAGGGTCAGGGCACCTCACGAAGCGTCATGGGCGTCTTCGGGCTGGTCGGCCTGGACAACCGGGTGGTGTCGGGGCTGGCGAAGTTCGAGGCGCCCGATCCGGCCTACTGGTGCGCCCACGGCTACGCCATCTGCAACCCCGATCCCAGAGGCATTGGGCACTCCCATAGCGACAGCGCCATGTTCGGCCGCCAGGAAGGTCAGGATTGCCACGACCTGATCGAGTGGCTCGCCACCCAGGACTGGTGCAGTGGCAAGGTGGCGATGAGCGGCACCTCGTACCTGGCGGTCGCGCAGTGGTTCACCGCCGCCGAGCAGCCCCCCCACCTGGCGGCCATCAATCCAGTGGAGGGCTTCAGCGACGTCTACCGCGACCTCGTGGCACGCGGCGGCATACCCGATACCGGCTTTGCCGGGATGCTCCAGGAGAACAGCTACTGGGGCCAGGGCCAGAAGGAGGACATCCTCACCGAGGCCGAGCGTTATCCCCTCATGAACGACCTGTGGGAGGACAAGACCCCGCGCTTTGACCAGATTACCGTCCCGGCCTATGTCGTCGCCAGCTACACCAACACGCTGCACACCGCCGGCACCTTCCGGGCCTGGCGCAGGATGGCCTCCGCGGAGAAGTGGCTGCGCATCCACAACGGCCAGGAATGGCCCGACTACTACGACGAGGCCAATACCGAGGACCTGCGCCGCTTCTTCGACCACTACCTGAAGGATGAGAACAACGGCTGGGAGGAGACGCCCCGGGTCCGCTACGCCCTGCACGACATGGCGGGCGGGGACCGCGTGGGGCTGACGGCGGGCGAGTTTCCGCCGGAGGGGGTCGCCGCCACCCGGTACTTCCTGGACGGCCGGACCCGCACGCTCCGCACCGAGTCGCCCGCCGCCGAGGTGCCCGCCGTCTACGATGCGCAGGGCAACCCTGGCCTGGTCTCCTTCACCCTGGGGTTCGAGGAGGAGACCGTGCTCGTCGGCTACCCCAAGGCGCACCTGTGGGTGGAGGCCAGAGGAGCCGACGATCTGGAACTTTTTGTGCTGGTGCAGAAGTTGAACGCTCAGGGGACGGCCCTCACGCAGTTTACCGTGCCCAACCGGAGCGCGATGATCCAGGACCTCACCGAGCGGGGCGCGTCGGTGCTGCGCTACAAGGGGGTGCCGGGTCAGCTCCGCGTGTCGATGCGGCACCTCGACGAGACGCGCTCCACGGAGGACGTGCCCGAGCACACCTTCGACCGGGTGGAGAAGCTGGAGCCCGGTCAGATCGTGGACGTGGAGATCGACCTCTTCCCGGTCGGCCTGGTGTTCTCCCCGGGCGAGCAACTCCGGCTGGTCATCAGCGCGCAGCGACCACAGGGACCGATGATGCCGGGGGTCCGTGACTACGTGGCGCAGAACAGCGGGCAGCACGTCATCCACACGGGTGGACCTCGCGCCTCATACCTTCAGCTTCCCGTCAAAACCAGGTAAAGGGCCGCCCGCCTGCGCTGGTTGAGGGAAACAATTCGTCGCGAAACCGCATGATGGCGTTCCCCTTTGGGGAGTGCCCCACAGGCCACATGGGCGGTGTCTACGGGAATCTTGCCAAAGGGTTCAGAATGCAGGCTCACGGTCCCATGAACAGAAGGTCTTCCTCCCCTCCCGCCCCCTCGAGAATCGAGACGTCATGAACGAACTTGACACCAAGCCGTGGGTCCGGCGCCAGGGAGACCTGGACGACCAGCCCATCAACCACTTCGAGCTCACGTCAGCACGCCGGGCCTTGCGGCTCCTGAAATCGAAGCTTGGACGTGAACGTCTGCTCGAACTCCTGAAAGACGAGATCACGGCAGCGGACGCGTTCATGCATCAGGCTCTGCACCGTTTCGCAGGACAGCAGGCCTGCGAAACGGTGCAGTTGCGCGCACACGGTATTTCCGCAGCGGCGTTCGGGCGCTGGCTGGCGGCTTCCTTTGACCGCGAGGACGTGATGCTCGCGGCCCATCCCGAGCCTTACGTCGTTCATAATATTCCTGGTCGTCCGCACATCGTCGAGACGCTCGGCGAGTACGTCTGCTCGTTCTTTGGTGGAGCACCTGACCCACCCGGTGCGTCCGCCGGGCTTCCTCCACGCCAGCACCACAGTCCGTCTGATCGGCCAGAGCACAACCCCTTGCGCCCCAGACACCGCAGATTAGAGATTAATACAAATAGAGAGATCAACTCCTCCGAAACATCCCACCCGAACAGAATCAGCGTCCGCAGCCCCCTGCCTGCTCCCCAGCCCAAGGGGTCCGGTCCCCCCTCCCCAGACCCCTGCTCAGGCCAACGCCAGTGCTCAGGAACAAGGGCGACCCAACCCCCCAGGACCCTTCCCTACCTCCCGTTCGCTGAGCGGGGAAAGGACCGACCCCCAGGCCAGCACCTCGCCACGGTCACCCGCACGGGCCCGGGCACAGGCGAAAGCGGGGGGCACGGGAGAGAGGGAGGGGGAGGGAGCGGGCGGTCCCTGCTCCTGATCCAATCTTCTATTAATTGAGACCGGGCCCGTGACCCTCCCGCCTGACTTTTTTGCGAACCGCCCTCCTCGGCGGGAGACCGCCGCACCCCACTTCCGGCTGGGGGTCGAGGCAGCGGCCCTTCCCCCGCCCCGCCGAAGGTTGAAGCGTCGGACGATTCCGAGTTCTGATCTCCGACAGCGGCAAAGCGCCCTCACCCCGGAGAACGCAGTTGCCTCCAGAAGGCCGTGAGCCGCTTCTCCCAGGGAGCCAAGTCGGGTGGTTCCAGACCCGCACTGCCCGCCAGTTCCTGAAACCGCTCGGCCCAGTCCGCCGGAGCGGGCGGCCACGTTTCCGGGAGCGGAGGCGTCGCGTACTGCGCGAAGGTGCTCTCAACAGCCGCCCACGTTTCTGCGGACGAGGGCACATCCAGGGTCAGCAGCAGGGCGAGGTCCACCAGGTCCTTGACCCGGGTCTGCCGCTCGCGGGGCCAGGGATAGGCATGCACCTTCTCCGCGAAGTGGCACGCCAGGGGATACACCCGCAGGCGGCTGCGCGGGAGGTCCGCAAAAGAGAGGTCGGTCTGCCCCTTGGTCCACTCCGGGGGTTGGGTGAGCACATCCCCCTGGCCCAGATCCACGTGGAAGCGTGCAAAGGGCCGCCCCGCCAGCCGGGCCTCCACGTGAAAGCGCTGACCACCCTCTGGGGGCCCCACCAGACCCGGCCCCTGCGCCCGGACCGCGAAATCGAAGTGGTCCCCGACCGGAAGCCGCACGGCGTCTTGCAGGGCGCCCAGCAGGCTGGAGGCGGTCCCAGCATTCAGGTCGAGGTCGAGGGTGGAACGGGCGCGGTCGTGGAGCCGGACTTCTAGCGCGTACCCACCCTTGAGCACCCAATCCCCCTGCATGAGGAAGCGCTCGAAGGCCACCTGGGTCCGCAGGCGGTTGACGTCCTTGCCTTCCCGCCGGGCCCGGTCCAGCAAGCGGGTGTCCAGAGAAATCCTGAAGCTGGCGGCGGTGGCGAACCTCATCCCTGATTCGCGTCCGTTATGCCCCTCAGGCGCGCGGCGCTCGCCTCACTGAGGAGGCCCTGCGCGGCAGCCACCTCAACGGCTTGCTCCAAATGGTCCGCGTGCCGCCCCCCCCACAAGGTCGAGGAGGGTGCGTTCCAGGGTCTCGTGAGCTGGAAGCCGTGCCGGGTCTCGACGTCCATCGGGGCAAGGGTGCCGGTATGCAGGACGACGCCCAGTGGAGCGGGCTTGCGGAAGCCGGGGGGAACGGTGAGGTGGAGCCGCTCGGACAGCAGGTCGTCCACCCCGTGCAGGCTCAGGGCGGTGTCGTGGGAGACGGGGCGGCCTGGGTCTCCCCGGAACGGGTGCGGCTCCAGAGGGTAAGCCCGGCGAGCTGCTCGTGCTCGGTGATGGGGTAGGCGGTGAGGCGGTAGAGGCCGTGCCCGGCGCGCTGCCAGTGGCCGACCCGCTGATAGTGGTGCTGGGTCGGGTAGGCGTACCCGAGGTCCAGGGCCTGCCGGGCCGTGAAGTACCTGGCCTGCGCGTCGGCCAGCTCGAAGAGCTGCTGTGCCCGGCTCTGGTGGGAAGGGGGTGACATGCAAAAACCTCCTAAAATATAGAAGGTTTTTGCAGAGAAGGTGTCTGGAGACGTGCTTCTCACCCGTTGGCCTGGTCCGGCCCAGAGGTTCGCTCCAGCCGACAGACGTCGTCGAACACCGGACCAACCGTCGTCTCTTCCAGGGCAGGGCCAGGGGCGAGTCGAAGAACGCCCATGCCGCCGGACGGGATGAACGGGTCACCACCCCCGCCGCTCAGAGGGTGGCCTGGCGCCACCGCCCGGACCAAAACCGCCAGGCGTAACCCACTGAGAGCAGCACGATGTACCCCAGCGCCGCCCCCCAGGCGCCCGTCACCCCGTAGCGGGGCGTCAGCCACGCGGCCCCCGGCACCATCACCAGCCACGCGCCGCCCAACGTGACGAGCAGCCGGAAGCGGGTATCCCCCGCCCCCGTGAGCGCTCCCCCCAGCACGATGCCCACGCCGTCGATCAGTTGATACCCCGCCATGACCGCCAGCACCGACGCCCCCAGCGCCAGCACATCGGGATCACGGTTGAACAGCCCGATCAGGGTGCTCGGAATCAGCAGGAAGGCCAGGGTGAGCGGCAGCATGCCCCCCGCCGACAGCGCCGCCCCACGCCAGCCGATACGGGCCGCCAGATCGGGCCGCCCCGCCCCCAGCGCCCGCGACAGCAGGCTGGAGGTGCTCGCACTCAGGGCGAACGCCGGCAGGAACCCGAACGAGGCGAACTGGTTGGCGATCTGCGAGGCGGCCAGTTCGGTGGGGCCCAACCGGGCGATGATGCCCAGGAAGGTGGTGAAGGCCCCCACGTCCGCCAGGTCGGTGAGTCCGGCGGGCAGCGAGACCCGCGCCACCGAGCGCGACTCCGTCCGGTTGAGCCGCACGAACCACAGCCGCCCGTACTGGGGGCGGTACATCCGCAGCAGCAGCCCAAAGGCCAGGACCCCCTGGAGACTGACCGAGATCATGCTCCCCCAGGCCGCGCCCGCCACGCCCCAGTGGAAGCCGAACACGAACAGGCCTGCCAGCGCCGCGTTGACTCCCACGAGCATCCACGACAGCAGCATCGGCGTGCGGGTGTTGCCCAGGCCCAGCATCACCGCCAGGGAGGCGCTGCCGAGCAAGAGCAGCGGCAGTTCCAGGCTGCGGATGACCGCGTAGGTCCGGGCCACTCCCAGGATGTCGGGGCCGGGGTCGAGCAGCCGCAGCAGGCCGCCGATCAGCCCGGGCGCGATCAGGAGCAGCGGCAGGCCGGTCAAGGACAGACTCAGGAAGACGCCCGCCCAGCGCCGGAGGCCCGCCGGATCGCCCGAGCCCAGCGAGCGTGCCACGAAGGTGGCGGCGGTGCCCAGGGCGCTGCGGAAGGGCAGGGCCACCGTGAACAGCACCAGCGACCCCAGGCCCACCGCGCCCACCTCCAGCACGCCCAGGCGGCCCATGTACAGCGTGTCGGTAAAGCCCACGGCGGTGTAGGCCAGATTGCTCAGGACCAGCGGCCAGGCGAGCGCCGCCAGCTCCCGGGTGCTGCCCTGCGGGGCCAGCCCCCCGGCGGGCGCGGCGTTGGGGGTGTCGGCAGGGGCGGGAGCTTCGGGCACCCAGCGAGCCTAGGGCGCCCCCGCCCCCGGGAGCAACCGGCCATCTGGCGGACTCCCCCGGGAGGCCAGGGCGGGGAGAGGAAGCCGGGCTGACCTGGGCTTCTCGCGGAAGTTCGGCCCGCCGGGAACCCGGGCTTGGGTTCCCCGTAAGACCCAGTGTCAGGGAAACTGCCGTGAGCCGCAACGGAGAATTTGCTCCGACACCCTCCCGATCTCAAGCGGGGACGGGGCGCCCTCCGCCGTGTCAGCTCCGAGCTTGCTTATGGAGACGTCACCTCCCCCTTGGCCCCGATGCCGCTTCAGACCCCAGTCGTTTCAACACGGGTTATGGTCGGGACTCTGCCCGCATGTTCAGCCAACGAGGTATAGGCCCGAGCAAGACGCACGACGTCTGGGGACGCTGATGTGAAGGCCACCGCCGCCCGCACCGGCGTGCGCCCCGGCACCACGGAGCGCATCCACATCCCCGCTGGCCGTAAAGTCGCCTTCAAGGTCGCCGACACCCTCAAGGGCGCGCACGGCGGCACGGGCGACGCGGCAGCCAGCGAGTAAAGCCCGCTCCACTCCAGCGCCCTGGAAAGGGCGCCTTTTGCGGTCATGGGTGTCCGTTTCGCAACCCGGGCAGTTCGCCCCAGGCGTTCTACACGGAAACTCCAGTGGCAGACACGCCCCGCCTTGCCGCCGTGCGCCTCGTGACCGACGGGGCGTGCTCGGGCACTTCTCGCCCCGGCGGCTGGGCCCGCCTCCTCTCCAGCGGCCCCCACACCCGCGGACTTTGGGGCGGGGAGCCTCAGACCACCAACAACCGCATGGAACTCACGGCCCTGCTGGAAGGGCTGCGGGCCCTCAAGCGGCCTTGCCAGGTTCACGTCGTCAGCGACTCCCGGTACCTCATTGACGCCTTCGAGCAGGGGTGGCTGGTCGGGTTGCCCTGCCTCAACTGAGGGTCTTCCCGTGTTACGCTCTGAACATAACAAGGAGGGTTCATGAGCACTCCGGTCACCCTGATCGACGAGAGCACCGCGGGCGGGAACACCCACACCTTTACCCTCGACTTCCTCGAAGAACACGTCACCGTCCGCGAGATCCTGCGCCGCCGGGTCTACGCGGAGGTCACCGACTACAACACCCGGCAGCCCGACCTCTTCCACGGTCTCGTGCAACCCAGTGATGCCGAGCGCGAGTTGAACGGCTTCCGGGTTCGGACCCGCCGCCCGCTCGACTGGGAGCAGCAGTACCAGCGTGCAACCGAGGCCTTCGAGCACCAGGGGTTCATCATCCTGGTGGACGACCGGCAGATCGAGGCCCTTGACGAGCCCGTCCACCTGCGCCTCGACCGGCCCACCGAGGTGACCTTCCTCAAGCTCGTTCCGCTGGTGGGAGGATGACGGTTGGCGCTGTAGACGCCGCGTTCACGGCGGCCGCCCTGCTCGACCAGGTGGTTCAGGTGCTGCACGACCACACCCTGGGCGACGAGGCCAAAGAGGAGCAGGGCTTGAAGCTCTTGCAACATCCTTCCATCGACGTGCGGCGCGCCGTCGCCTCCGCCCTGCCCGCCCGCCTGGGCGACCTCCACCCCGGCGCCGCGTTCGCCCGGCTCAGGAACATCCAGGGCCAGTTGCTGGACCCTGAACCCGGCCTCGCCCCACGGGCCACGGCGGACATGCTGATCGAGCGCGTGACCCGTCAGGTGCTGGAGCAGTACCACGAGTCGTACCGCGAGCGTGAGGCCCTGGCCCAATTCATCAGCGTGCCCGGTGAGGTCGTCGCCCTGATCCAGGAACGCCTCCCCCGCCGGATGGACAAGCTGCGGGAGGGCCCCGCGGCGTGGAAGGTCCCCGTCCTCGAACGGGTTCTGGCGCAGCTTCAGGACCTCCACGGCCGTCTCGGCGCGGCGGAGACGGCGACGGGGGACCCGGACAGCGTCGCCACCACGCTGCTCGACGCGCTGTTCTACGAGATCGGGCTGATCAACCACCGCCAGGACCGGGCCTACGCCCGCATCACCCTCACGCTCACCGGTCAAGCTCCCGCAGTGCGGGGCGCTCTGATCCGGCAGTTGCTCCGCCGGATGGACGAGGTGCGGGACACCGACGCCTACGTCTTCGAGTACGTGCTCAAGAACGTCCTGGGAGCGCTCCTGGAGGTGGAACGGCCTCTCCCCGAGAACCTGACGGACGAGGTGTTCGCCTGGGCCGGGCGGTATCACTCGTTCCAGATCGGTCACCAGGCGTTCTTCCCGCAGTTGCGCGAGCTGGTGGAAGCGCGGCTGGCCCGGGAAGACGGAGTGCCTGCCACGGTCGTCGCCAGCCTGCGGCGAACCGACCTCACGTCCTCCCGGTACGGCGCTTCCGGGCTTCGGCCCCTGGTGGACCGGCTGCCCGACCCGGTCCTCAACCCCGGTGAGGCGTGGAGCGACGCCCTGCTGGGGGCCCTGAACACCCTGGAAGAGCCGGAGGCCTGGCGCGAACTCATCCGCCACGCGCTGACCGCCACGAGTGCCAAGCCCACCGCCGCGTGGCTGAAGAAGGCGACTCCCTTGCTGAGCCGCATCGGCCACGAGGCGTTCTCCGCCCGGGTCCTGTCCTGGCTCACCATGGTGGGCAGCGCCCGCACCTTTGCGCTGGAGAACCCGCCTTTCCAGAAGTACGACGTGAACGCGACCTTCGACGAGTACAACGTCGACGCGCTGCGGGGGCTGATCTGGCTGCTGGGCACCCTGGAACCCAGAGACGACCACGCCCGGGCCCTCGCGCGCCTCGTCGAGACGGCGCTGAGGAAGGTCGCCCGGCTGGGCCCCCGCAGTCCCAAACTCGCCAACGCGGGCGTGTACGCCCTGGGGCAACTCCATTCCCCCCTCGCCGTGGCCCAACTGGCCCGCCTGAAAACCCGCGTCACCTTCAAGACGACCCTCGGCGAGATTGAAAGGGCCCTGGGGCAAGCCGCCGAGCGCGCCGGGCTGTCGAAGGAGGACCTGGAAGAACTGAGTGTTCCCGGCTTCGGCCTCGAACCCGGCGGCGTCCGGACCGTGGAGTTGGGCGACGTCACCGCGACCCTCCAGGTCCACGGGAACAGGGTCGATCTCACCTGGGTGGACGGACGGGGCAAGACGCTCAAGAGCGCGCCCGGCAAGGTCAAAGGCGAGTTCGCCGAGGAAGTGGGCGAGCTCAAGGCGGCCGTGAGGGACATCGGCGCGACCCTCGGCGCTCAGGCGCACCGCATCGAGTCGTTCGTCCTGCGGCAGACACGCTGGCCGTACCCGGTGTGGCGCGAACGGTACCTCGACCACCCCCTGATCGGCACGCTCGCCGCGCGGCTCATCTGGACGTTCACCGAGGACGGCTGGATGCGCAGTGGGATGTGGCACCAGGGCCAGTTCGTGGACGCGCGGGGCACCTCATTCGAGGTTCCTGCCGGGGCCGAGGTGACGCTCTGGCACCCCGTGCCCGCCGGGCGGGAGGAGGTGGTGGCGTGGCGGGCCTGGCTGGAGGAGCGGGGCGTCACGCAACCCTTCAAGCAGGCGCACCGCGAGGTGTACCTGCTCACCGACGCCGAGCGGGCCACGCGGGTGTACTCCAACCGCTTCGCGGCACACATCCTGCGCCAGCACCAGTTCAACCAGCTCTGCGCCCTGCGGGGCTGGCGAAACACCCTGCGGCTGATGGTGGACGACTCGTATCCCCCGGCCACGCTCGAACTGCCCCTCTGGGACCTGCGCGCGGAGTACTGGGTGGAGGGCGTCGGGGAGAATTACGGCGGGGACACCACCGAGAGCGGGACCTACCTGCGGCTGATCACTGATCAGGTCCGGTTCTACCGCCTGGACGCCGCCCAGAACGCCGCCCACGCCGGGGGCGGTGGGTACGGGCCGAGCTGGCGTTTCCCTATCCCCGCCGAACCCGTGCCGCTGGAGGATGTGCCGCCGCTCGTGCTCAGCGAGGTGCTGCGTGACGTGGACCTGTTCGTGGGCGTCTCCAGCGTCGGCAACGACCCCACCTGGCAAGACGGCGGGCCGGAAGGGCGATACCGGGAGTACTGGCAGAGCTACAGCTTCGGCGACCTGGGCGCGACCGCTCAGACCCGCCGGGAGGTGCTGGCCCGTCTTCTGCCGCGGCTTAACCTCAAAGACCGCTGCACGGTCACCGAGAAGTTCCTGGTGGTGCGCGGTGATGTGCGCACGTACAAGGTCCACCTGGGCAGCGGGAACATCCTGATGGAGCCGAACGACCAGTACCTGTGCATCGTGCCCGCGCGCGGGGTGGAGGGATCACAGGAGGGGGTGTTTGTGCCCTTCGAGGGGGACGGGGTGCTGACGGTGATCCTGAGCAAGGCGTTCTTGCTGGCGAACGACACCCGCATCACGGATCCCACCATCCTCAGCCAGATCGCCCTTCGCTAAGGCTCGACAGATCAGGTATGCGCCGATGACGATGGGGTGGACACCGGGGCACCCCATCCTCAGCGATGAGGACGCCGCTGGTTGACCGTGTCGGTGCGTTGTCAAGCTTCAACGGCCCCCGCAACCCGGACGAAATACACGTGAGGGCGTAGACAGGAGGGGGGCCGGATCACGGCCCCCTCCTGCTTTACACGGCTCAGGCCGCTGCCCGTTCCAAATCGCGCCGGGTGGCAGCGTGCGCCTCATTGAACAGGACGTCAGGAGCGTGCTGCCGAGGCCATGCCCCCCCGAAGGCTGGCGATGAGGAGGTCAAGGGCGAGGTCGAACGTCGCGTCGGTGCCCTCAGCGGGCACCGGGAGGTCTGGGAGGGTGCGGTAGCGCGCCCTTTGCCGTCCGGCGGCGTCGACTTTCGCACGGGACACGTCCGTGTGGAACGTGCCGTCGAGTTCGGCGCGCAGGTAGCCGACCAGGAAGGTGAGCAGGAGTTGCCCGGTGGGCAGGACGAGCGCGTCGGGAAGACCTGAGCGGCGGAGCAGGGTGTAGAAGGCGTCGAGAGCGTCGAGTTCACGCGCTGTGGGGGCATGCGGCCCCAGGAAGTCGGTCAGGAAGCTGGGGTGACGCCGGGCCAGGCGGCGGAAGCTCTGCGCGAAGCGGCGCAACTGTTCCTCCCACGTTCCCCCGCTGTCCTGGGGCAGTTCGAGGTCATCGAGAATGCTGAGGTAGACCGCATGGAGCAACTCGTCCTTGGTGGCGTAGTAGTGGTAGACCGCCTTGGAACTCACGCCCAGCGCGGCGGCGAGTTTGCGGGTGCTCAGGGCGTCAACGCCGTCTCGGTCGATCATGCGCAGCGCGACCGAGGTGATGCGTTCGGGAGTCAAGAGGGGTTGGTCGGCGGGAGGTCTGGGCATGGTGGTCTCTTGATTTTACTACGCGGTGAGGAGTAGAGTGCCGTTGCTACGCAGTGGGGAGTAAGTTTCGAGGGCGTGGCGTTCTCTGCCCCAATAACTACTCACTGCGTAAATACCTTTCTTTCCTCTGCCTCTTTGGAGTCGCCATGACACAGATCCTCGCCCCCATCCCCAGCCCGCTCAAGCACCCCCAGTACGGGCACCTGCACTATCTCGCGGGCGACGCGCCCGTCTTGAACTTCTTCCAGCTCGCGCAGCACATCCCGGAGGGTATCTTCGGGCTCGACATCCAGGGCCGCACCTTCATCCAGGCGTACGACCCGGACCTGGTCGCCGAACTCACCGACGAGCGCCGTTTCCAGAAGCGCATCCACCCGAGCTACACGAATGTCCGCCATCTGGGCGGCGACGGTCTCTTCACCGCCGACAGCGCCGAGCCCAACTGGGGTAAGGCGCACCGCATCCTGCTGCCCGCCTTCTCGCAGCGGGCGATGAAGGGCTACTTCGGGCAGATGCTGGAGGTGGCGCACAACCTCGTGGGCAAGTGGGAGCGCACCGGGGGTCAGGACGTGCGCGTGGCCGACGACATGACGCGGCTGACCCTCGACACCATCTCGCTCTCGGGCTTCGACTACCGCTTCCAGTCCTTCGAGGAGGACGAGTTGCACCCCTTCCTGCAAGCGCTGGCGCGGGCCATGCACCACACCATGACGATGAGTGCCCGCCCGTCCGTCCTCACCCCCGAGATGGAGGAGGCCGACCGGGCGTACTGGGCCGACATCGCCGCCATGAACGACCTCGTGGACGAGGTGATCCGGGAGCGGCGTGAGCACGGCGGGGGCGGGAACGACCTCCTCGGCCTGATGCTGAACGCCACCGACCCCGAGACTGGCGGGCGGCTCAGCGACGAGAACATCCGCTATCAGGTCATGACCTTCCTGATCGCCGGGCACGAGACCACGAGCGGCCTCTTGGCCTTCACGCTCTACCTGCTGTTGCGCCACCCGCACGTCCTCGCGCAGGCTTACGCGGAGGTGGACCGGCTGCTTCCCGGTGACGCCGTGCCCACCTACGACACGGTGATGCGGCTCGACGTCCTGCCGCGCATCCTCGACGAGGCGCTGCGTTTCTGGAGCACGATTCCCAACTACGCGGTCACCGCCCTGCGCGACGAGGTGATCGGCGGCAAGTACGAGATCAAGAAGGGGCAGCAGGTCGCCCTCCTGATCCCCGCCCTGCACCGGCACCCCAAGGCGTGGACGAACCCCGACGAGTTCGACATCGACCGCTGGACGCCCGAGAACCGCCGCACCCACCACCCCGCCGCCTACAAGCCCTTCGGCAACGGGACGCGGGCCTGCATCGGTCGCCAGTTTGCCCTCACGGAGGCCAAGCTCGCCCTGCTGCTGATCCTCCAGAAGTTCGCGCTGGTTGACCCCTACGACTACCACCTCAAGGTCAAGCAGAGCCTGACCATCAAGCCCGAGGACTTCGTGATCCGGGTCCGCGAGCGCCGGCCCCACGAGCGGTTCAGCGTGACGGTGCCTGTGCCCCTGGAGCCGCAGCAGGACCTGGGCAGCGTGAGCGTCGCAGGCACCGGCGTTGCCCTGACCGTCGCGTACGGCTCGAACCTGGGGACGACCGAGGACCTCGCCAGCCGCGTCGCCGACTACGCCACCCGCGCGGGCTTCCAGACGCGCCTCACCACCCTGGACGATCTGGTGAACAACGTTCCCAACGAGGGCCTGCTCTTGGTCACGACCGCCACCTATAACGGCGCCGCCCCTGACAACGCCGGGCGTTTCGACGCCTGGACGCAGGAGGGCGGTCTGGCCGAGGGGAGCCTCCAGAATCTGCGCTTCGCCCTGCTGGGGACGGGCAACACCCAGTGGGTGACCTACCAGGCCTTCCCCAGGCGGGTGGAGGCGGCGCTGCTGAAGGCGGGCGCCCAGCCCCTCGTCCCGCGCGGCGAGGCGGATGCGAACGGCGACTTCGACGGCATGGTGAACGCGTGGTTCAAAATTCTGCTGCACAAGGTGTCCGAGGAGTTCGGGACCTCCGCCCAAGAACCGGACGGCCCCCGCTACGAACTCGACCTGCTCACCGAGGCGGACGTGCGCCCCGCGGTCGTCTCCGAAAAGGCGTACGGCCTGAGGGTTATCTCCGGCGAGGAACTCGTCGACGACCCCACCGGGCTGTGGGACTTCAGCCAGGAACCGCCCAGGCCCTCCACGAGGGCGATCACCTTCGAGCTGCCGGAGGGCGTCACCTACGACACGGGCGACCACATCGCCGTCTTCGCCAAGAACGGGCCACGGCTGGTGGAGTGGGCAGCGGGGAAGCTCCGCCTGAACCCCCATCAGGTCGTGCGGCTGCGGCAAAACGGCAACCGCAAATCTCACCTGCCGCTGAACACGCCGGTCACCGTGGAGGTGCTGCTCTGCGAGTTCGTGGAACTCCAGGACGTGGCGACCCGCGCGAACATCGAGACGCTCCTCACGCACACCCCGTGCCCGTGGACGACCCGGCAACTGAGGGCCTACCTCGACGACGCGAAGTACGAGGCGGAGATTCGCAAGCGGGGCCTCTCGGTCCTGGGGCTGCTCGACCGCTTCCCCGCCGTGGAACTCCCGCTTCAGGTCTTCCTGGAGCTGTGCCCGCCGATCCGCCCCCGGTTCTACTCCATCTCGTCGTCGCCGCTGGTGGCGCCGCGTACCCCAAGCTTGACCGTGGGCCTGCTGGAAGCGCCCTCCTGGGCCGGTGCCGGGCAGTTCCGCGGCCTCGCCAGCGCCTACCTGGGCCGGGTGCAGCCGGGCGATACCGTCTTCGGCTACGTCCGCAGGCCCAACCCGCCCTTCCGTCCCCCGGTGGACCCCAGGACGCCCATGATCCTCGTCGGGCCCGGCACGGGCGTCGCCCCCCTGCGCGGTTTCGTGGAGGAGCGGGCGGCGCAGCGGGCGGCAGGACAGCCTGTCGGTCTCTCCAAGGTGTTCTACGGCTGCCGTCACCCCGAGCACGACTTCTTCTACCGGGAAGACTTCGAGGCTTGGCAGCGTGAGGGGATCGCGGAAATCCACACGGCGTACTCGGCCGTCGAGGGTTACCCCCACCGCTTCGTGCAGGACGCCATTGCCGGGGACCAGGAGGGTGTCTGGTCGCTGATTGAGGCGGGCGCGAGCATCTTCGTCTGCGGGGACGGCGTGCGGATGGCCCCCGCCGTGCGGCAGACCTTCGCCCACCTCTACCGTGAGAAGACGGGGGGGACCGCGGAGGAGGCCGAAGCCTGGGTCGCCGGGCTGATGGAGGAGGGCCGCTACCAGCAGGACGTGTTCGGCGCCAGCAAGTAACGGTGGGGGAAGGTCGCCCCTTCTCCCTTCCCCTTGGTCGTCTCGGCGGCATCACCGCCATCTGACCGGCTCCGGACGATGCCGTCGCCGCGCACGACTGACCGTGGACCCGGCGCCGCGCTCACGCTGCACGACGTTCCTCATGGGCCATCAACCGGCCCTCGCGCAGGTCGGCCAATGAAAAACCCACCCACCTCACCGCCCGACCCCGCAGGCCGTCCACGTCTAGGAGGCACCGCCGCGCTCGTGCGGCTCGCTCCTGGACACGGGCTGCGAAACCGTGGCCTGGCGTCCTTCCGTTGGTGCCTTGACGCACCGGGGCCGTCAACGGCGGCTTCGCCTTCTAAGTGTTGGAGGACGGCATGAGCCGGGTGCAGGCCGTCCTCTCCCCGGACCTGTGGGAGGCCCACCGGGTCCCGTTGCGGGATGCCCGGGCGTTGATCGTGCAGGGGGAGGTGACCGTGCGGGGGCGGGCGGTCACGGTGCACGTGCTGCGGCTGAGGGAGCTGCCCGTAGGCGGGGTGCGGCAGGCAGCCGATCAGGGCGTGGATCAGGTGAGGAACGCGCGCCCTGGTGGCTGTTCGCCCTCGCGGCGGCTGATCCGGCTGACTTTCCCCGGCCAGGAAAATTCGGCGCAATTCGGGGAGCGAGGGCGGAGGACGCACGTCCGGGGAACAACGTCCCTTGGCTCCAGCCTGGGCCAAGAGCGGGACGACACAGCGTCATGAGCGCCGGCGGCCAGAGGCCGTGCGGTCAACCCTGAGCAATCCTCTCCCGCACCACCTCGAGGGCGTCCGGGTTTTCCAGACTGGTCAGGTCCCCCTTCACCTCGCCGCTCACGAGCAGGTCGCGCAGCAGACGGCGCATGATCTTGCCGCTGCGGGTACGCGGCACCGTCGGCGTGACGATCACGCGGGCGGGGCGGGCGATGGGGCCCACACCCCGCACGATGGCGTCCGCAAGCTCGGCTTCCAGCGCCCCGCCAGGCTGGACGTCTGCGCGCGGCACCACGAACGCGACGGGGACAGATCCCCTCACCTCGTCCGGCTGCGCGACCACGGCCGCCTCGCTGACCGCGGGGTGGGTGATCAGGGCCGCTTCCAGCTCCATCGTGCCGATGCGGTGCCCGGCCACGTTCATCACATCGTCCAGGCGTCCGGTCACCCACAACTGCCCGTCCGCATCGAAGAGCGCCGCGTCCGAGGCGGCGTAGCTGCCGGGGAAGGCTGAGAGGTAGGTCTGCACGTAGCGGTCGTGGTCGCCCCACACCGTGCGCGCCAGGCAGGGAAACGGCTCGGTGAGGGTCAGGGCACCGAGTTCGCCGGGGGCCGCCTCACTCCCGTCCTCCCGCACCACGCGCGCACGGTAGCCGGGCAGGGGATGCCCACAACTGCCGGGCCGGGTGGGTGTCAGGCCCACCATGCTGCTGGCCCAGGCGGTGCCCGTCTCGGTCTGCCCGTAAGTGTTGTTCAAGAAGATCCGGCCCACGCCCAGTTTCCCCTGCGTCCAGCGCCAGGTCTCCGGGTCGAGCGGCTCACCCACGAGGCTGATCAGTTCCAGGCCGCTCAGGTCGTGCTCGGCCAGGGCGGCGTCCCCCGCGCGGCGCAGCATGCGCAGGGCGGTCGGCGCGGTGAACACCTTGTTCACCCCGTACCGCTCGATGATCTCGTAGGGCCGCGCCGGGGTGGGCGTGTCGATGCCGCCCTCGTAGATCACGTGCGTCGCTCCATGCGCCAGGCCTCCCACGAGCGCGAAGATCGGGAAGGTCAGCCAGCCCACGTCCGCCGTGCACCAGTACCGGTCTTCGGGGCGAAGGTTCAGCGTCCACTTCACGTTCGCGTAGGCCCCGACCAGGAAGCCGATTCCCGCATGGACGAGCCCCTTGGGCTTGGAGGTGGTCCCCGAGGTGTAGATGATAAAGCCCGGCTCGTTCGCCTCCAGCGCCGCGGGCTCCGCGCGGCGGGTCGTGGCGTTCAGCAGCTCGTGGAAGTCGTGCTCACCGTCCCCCAACACACAAGCACGGTCCACCCGGCGGGCCACGATGACGTGAGGGATGTTCAGGCCCTGCGAAGCTTCATCCAGTGTGGCTTTGAGGGGCACGGTCTTGCCCCGCCTCAAGGTCGCGTCGGTGCAGACCACGACCCTGGGCTGAGCGTCCTCCAGTCGGTCGCGGACGGCGTGGGCGCTGAAGCCCGCGAAGATGACCGAGTAGATCGCGCCGATCCGGTAGCAGGCGTGGATGGCGATAAAGGCTTCCGGAACGTTGCCCAGGTAGACGGCCACCCGGTCACCCTTCTGCACGCCCAGGTCCTGGAGCGCTGCGGCGAAGCGGGCGGTCGCGTCCGTCAATGCCCCGTACGTCCACGTTTCGCGCAGCCCATCCTCACGCTCGTAGAGGAGGGCCCGGCGTTCTGGGGGATGGCGGTCGAGGCAGTTCACACTGACGTTCGAGGTGGCGCCGGGGTAGTAGCGGAAATCGCCCAGTTGCCCTTCGAGCGCCGTGGTCGGTGGCGCCAACCAGGTGAGTCCCCGGGCGATGTCCAGCCAGTAGGCGGGCGGGTCGAGGGCCAGCAGGCGGGCAGCCTCGTCCCCGGTGACCGGTGCCGACGCTTTCAGGACCTCCGTGGAGGCGACGAGGGGATGCTCGAGCAGCGCTTTTTCCATGAACACCTCCGCAAAGCGGCCATCTGCCCTCTGGTGAGAGGCGGAGGGCGGGGGGTCATCCTGAGAGTACGCCACCCTGGACCCGTCAGACCCGGGGCCGTGACGGGAAGCTCTGACGCAACGCACCGTGGAAACGCCGCCGTTCTGGACAGCCTTGCGGCGTGGGGTGCAGAAGTTGGCAAGGTGCCGAGGACGCGCTCGTCAGCTCTTCGGCTCCTGGAGGGAGAACCCGGGCCTGCCGGCGGCAGCCGTCTGGCTCTGGCCCGGCCCAGGTTGTCTGGACCTTCGGAACGTTCAGATTACCGCACCCCCGCTTCCGGAGCGCCTTGCTCTGCGAAACGGCTTCCCTGTAGGCTGCGGGAGCAGCGCAGTTCAGCGTCCGGCCCTTTGCCCGGCGACCCCGGCCTCATCCCACCGCCGCCCTTCGCCTCGGCGGGAACGCGGCGGGCGCCCACCGGGGTCCATGTGGAGACGCGCCTGCAAGGAGAGGCACCATGACTCAAAGAGAGCTTCAGGTGGCCGTGGTCCGTGAGAAGGGGAGCTTCCAGATTGAGAACGCCCGCATAGGGGCGCCCGGACCAGGCGAGGTGCTGGTGCGGGTGGTGGCCGCCGGGCTGTGCCACACCGACCTGATCGTGCGCGACCAGGACCTGCCGCTGCCGCTGCCGATGGTGCTGGGGCATGAGGGTTCCGGCGTGGTTGAGGAAGTCGGTGAGGGCGTGCAGGGCCTGGCACCGGGCGACCACGTGGTGCTGTCTTTTCACTCCTGCGGCGAGTGCGCCACGTGTCAGGCGGGGAGTCCGGCCTACTGCGAACGCTTCATGCCGCTGAACATGGGCGGCGCGCGCGAAGACGGCACTCACGCGCTGCACAGTGAGGCCGGGGTGCTGCACGACCAGTTTTTCGGGCAGTCGTCGTTCGGAAGCTACGCGCTCACGCACGCCCGCAACACCGTCAAGGTCCGGCGTGACGTGCCCTTGGAACTGCTGGGACCGCTGGGCTGCGGCATTCAGACCGGGGCCGGGGCGGTGCTCCGCTCCATGAAAGTCCCCGCCGGAAGCTCGTTGGCCGCCTTCGGTGCGGGCGCGGTGGGCCTGAGCGCCGTGATGGCCGCGCGGGTGGCCGGGGCCGCCGTCATCATCGCGGTGGACACCAAGCCGGGCCGGCTCGAGTTGGCCCGCGAGCTGGGCGCGACCCACACCGTCAACGCCGCCGAGGAGGACCCGGTCGCGGCCATTCGCCGCCTGACCGGCACAGGGGCCAACTTCACCTTCGAAGCCACCGGCCTGACCAGCGTGATGCGTCAGGCGGTGGAGGCCCTGGGTCCGCGCGGCACCTGCGGCATCGTGGGGGCGCCGCCCGCCGGGGCGCAGGCCAGCTTCGACGTGTACGATCTGCTGATGCTCGGCAAGCACATCATGGGCATCGTGGAGGGCGACAGCGTGCCACGGGAATTCATTCCCGAGCTGGTCGATCTGTACGCCGAGGGGCGCTTTCCCTTTGACCGATTGATCCGTTATTACGACCTGGCCGACATCAACCAGGCGGCTGCCGACTCCGAGTCGGGCGTGACGCTCAAGCCGGTGCTGCGGATGCCCACGCCCGCCTGATCGCCGGTGCGGGCCGCAGAACCCAGGGCCACTCTGGCGCGGGCCTGGGGAATCAGCCGGGAGACGCCGGTTAGTCCCTGGAGCCTTCAGACCGGACCTGAACCCGCCCTCGCTGCGGCAGGCCAGCGCATCGGCATGGGCGGCCAGGTCAACCTCCGCCGTCTTGTCTCACCCTCTTGCGAGCAGGCGCGGCTTCCCGATCCCGTTGGCGAAGTCGAGGGGAGGGTGGGTCAGGCCCGTGTTCGGCGACGCTGACCGAGGGCTCAACCCACCGAAAACGTGTCTGTTCCGACCTCGTCCGCAGGAGCGCTTCCCTGACGAAGGCTCTCCCGGCGAAGAGCGTCGAGGGCGTTCGCCCGTGCCCGCTGCGCCTGCGCAAAGGCTCGCAACGCTCCGACGATTTCGGCGTCTCGCTGGTCGAGGCGCTGGAGAAGCTGCGCGAGGCCTTCTCCTTGCCTGTGAGCCCGCACGCGGGGGCCAGGTTAGGCTCGCGGCTCCTCGCCCGCGCCCCTGCGTGGGCCACCGCTCACAGTGGCCTCGGACCCTGGTGCCCCAGCCTGGACCACGGGACTCAGCGCCGTCAACCCACCGGAAGGCTGGGTGCCAGGACCTCATGCCCGTTCATCCGGGGCATGTTCAGGTCGAGCAGCACCAGATCCGGCAGGTCCGGCCTCCCGCGCAGGAAGTCCAGCGCCTCCACGCCGTCGTGGGCCACATACACCTCGCTGAGATCCAGCGCGACCCGGGCCGGTTCCAGGTCGTGCGGATTGTCCTCGACGATCAGCAGGTGCCTGGGCACGGCGCTCCTTTCAGTGAAACGGGCGCTCACCGGCGCCCGTTTCGTTAGAGACGCAAGAGCATGAAGGCCACTTCACAAGTCCTCAGATGAGGTTCAGGAGGCTGGGTGGGGGGTGCGGCCGCCGGTCGTTCAATACCGCGGGGCTCACTCCCGCCAGGCCCCGGGCACAGGCCCGCGCCTCCCCGGCCTCGCCCTGGGGGGAAGGCCCGCCGCCACAATTCACCTCACCCCACGGTGTCCAGAAGCTGGAACGCTATCTTGGAGCGCATGTCCAGCCAGCCCGGGGCCGACGCCCCTGCGCGCGTCGCCCTGAGCGAGCACCTGCAAGCCGTCACCGAAGCCCTCGCCACCACCCGGACCCCGGAGGAGGTGTCCGGGGTCATCCTGACCACCGCCCTGGCCGCCCTGAACGCCCGCGCGGGCGCGGTCCTCCTCGTGGACGCGACGGGGACGCGCCTGGAGATCGCCGCCACCCAGGGCGACGAAGCGGGAGCCCGAATCCTACGGCAGGAGGGCCCCCTGACCGGCAACGTCCCCGCTGGCGACGCCCTCAACCGCCGCGAGCTGCTGTTCTTCGAGCGGGAGGGCGACCTCGTGCGGGCGGACCCGGAGGTGGAGGCGCGCACAGGTGGGAAGGCGGCCGTCGCCGCCTTGCCCCTCTTGATCGGCGACCAGCCGCTGGGCACGCTCATCCTCGATTTCGGGGCGTCGCACGAGGTCACCCCCGAGGAAGTCCGCTTCCTGCGGACCCTCGCCGCCCAGGGCGCCCTGGCCCTCTCCCGCGCCCAGCTCGCGGCGGACTTGCAGCAGGTCCGGGAACGCACCGGGCCGGGTGAGGCCCACGCCCAGGGTCAGGAAGCCTTCGTGGCCTTTACGGAAGCCGTGGGGACCGAGACCGACCTGCTGGCCCTCGCGCGGCAGGCCATCGCGGTCCTGCGCGCCCGCTTCCAGGACGGCAGCATCGGGTACTACACCAAAGGCGGTGACCTCTGGACGGCCCAGGCCTGGAGCGAGGACATGGGTGAGGCCCTGGTCCATCGCCTCCGGGCCGGCCTGCCGGACCGCACGCCCCTGATCCGCCGCGGCCTGCAAACGGGCACGGCGGTCTTCACCGACGCCTGGGACCCCGAGCGCGAGGGGATCGAGCACAGCGGGGACTACGGTTCGGCCGCCATCTATCCCCTGGTCGTGAACGGCGAGGTGAGGCACCTGCTGCTCATCGGCCTCAAGGACACCCGGCGCTGGAGGGAGCGCGACCGGGCGCTGGTGCGGGCGGTCGGGCGCAGCCTGAATCTCGCCCTGGAACGCGCCGAGCAGGCCCGGCAACTTCAGGCCAGGACCGACGAGGAGGCGCGGCGCACCCAGACCCTCGCCGCCTTCGCGGAGCTGTCCCGCGACCTGGTGCTGGAGACCGACCCCCTTGCGATCATGCGCCGGACCCAGGAGGTTGTGCTGGGCCTGCTGCCCCCCGGCTTCTCGCTGTACTACGAGCCCGGGGGCGGCTGGTGGCACCTCAGGTCGCAGGTGGGTCAGGCGAGCACCCCCGAGCTGCAAGCGGCGGTCGAGGCGGGCTTCGCGTTCGAGGTGGGGACGAACATGCTGATCCCCTACCAGAGCGGCGAGCCCCACTACCAGGACGAGTACGACCCGGGGACCGACCAGCTCTCGGGCAGCGACGGGTACCCGGGAGCCACGGCGGTCTTGCCGGTGATCGTGAACGGGCAGTCCCGTGGTGTGGTGGGCTTCGCGCTCTACACCGGGCGGCGTTGGTCCGCCGAGGACCGGGCGGTGCTGGAGACGGTGGGGCGCCAGCTCACCCTGGCGCTGGAACGCGCCGAGCAGACCCGGCGCCTGGCCGCCCAGAACGCGGAGTTGGAGGCCCGCACCCGGGCCCTCTCGGCCTTTGAGGAATGGACCCGGGACCTCACCCTGGACAGCGAGCCCGCGGCGCTCATCCAACGGGCGGAGGAATTGCTGCTCGACCTGCTGCCCGTGCAGGCGGCCCTGTACTACGAGCGGGACGGCGAGCGCTGGTATGTCCGCAGCATGCGGGGCGAGTACGGCAGCGAGGGGCTGCGCCTCGCCCACGAGGCCGGGCTCCCGCACGACGAAACCGACAACCTGCGTCTCCCCTCCCTGACGGGGGAGACGTACTACCAGGGCGCGTACAACCCGGCGACGGACGGGCTGGCCGACCACATGACCCACGTCTCCGCCACGGCCATCGTGCCGCTGCGAACGGGACAGGGCATCCGGGGCCTGATCGGATTGGGGCGCTTCGGACAGGCCAACTGGACGGACGCCGAGCGCGCCATCATCGAGTCGGTGCGCCGCAGCCTGGAACTGGCACTGGACCGGGCGAACCGCCTGGCCGAGTTGGACCAGGAGCGCGCCGCACTGAGCGCCCGCACCACCGAACTCGCGGCGGCCAACGAGGAGCTCGAAGCCTTCACCTACAGCGTCTCCCACGACCTGCGCACGCCGGTGCGGCACGTGATGAGTTTCAACGACCTGCTGCGCCGTCACCTGGGGGAGCACCTGGATGCCAAGGCCGCGCGCTACCTCCAGGTGGTGGGCGAGTCGGCGGGGCGCATGAACACGCTGATCGACGCGATGCTCGACCTCTCCCGCACCTCGCGGCTCCCCCTGAGGTTGGGTCCCGTGGACCTGAATGAGCTGGTGCGGACCGTGAGGACGGAGCTGGAGGCGGACACCCTGGACCGGCGGGTGCAGTGGGAAGTGGGCCCCCTCCCCCTGGTGACGGCCGACCACGACACGTTGCGGCAGGTGGTGGTGAACCTGCTGGAGAATGCCCTGAAGTACACCCGGCCGCGGGAGGTGGCGCGGATCGAGGTGTGGGCGGAGGCACAGCCCGGCGAGTGGGTGGTCTTGGTGCGGGACAACGGGGTGGGGTTCGACCCCCAGTACGGGAACAAGCTGTTCGGGGTGTTCCAGCGGCTGCACCTGGCGAAGGACTTCGAGGGGACAGGGGTAGGGCTGGCGAACGTGCGGCGGATCATCGCCCGGCACCGGGGCTGGGTGTGGGCCGAGGGGAGGCCGGGGGAGGGGGCAACCTTCAGCTTCACCCTGCCCAGGGGCTGACGGGCCTCCCGACGTGGGGGGTCCAGGTCTTGAGGTGGAGACGATCCCTCGCGCCCCTTGCCCTTGCTCCTCGCCGCCTTACAACTCGACGTGCGTCAGACCGAACGCCGTGGCGTGGTGGTGTGGTTCTTCCCACTCGGGCAGCCCCTCGACGGGCACGAACGAGGCCTCAACCACCGGCGGGAAGCCGCCGTCCTGATCCCGCCGCCCTCGTGCGTGGGCTTGAATGGACGAACAGACCGGGGTCCGGGGCTACTTCAGAGAGACGCCCTTGAAGCGCAGGATGCCGTCTGGGCTGGGGTCCAGCCCGGACACATCCTTTGAGACGCCGTACAGCAGGCTCTGGTGGTACACCCAGATGTACGGCATGTCCTCCAGCACCTTCCCCAACGCCACGTTGTAGGTGGCCTTGCGTGCGCTCATCGCGCTCAGCAGCCGGGCCTTGCCGAGCAGCGCGTCCACCTCCTTGTTGCTGTATCTGCCGTAGTTGTACGTTCCGCCGGTGCGAACCCAGTCGTAGATGTTGCCATCCGGGTCGATCCGGCCGCTCCAGTTCAGCAGCGCCGCATCGAAGTCAAATGACGTTGCGCGCGCGCTGAGGGCCCCGTTGTCCAGCAGCTCGATTTTCACGTTGATGCCCGCCTGGGCCATCATGGCCTGGTACAGTTGGGCCAGTTGCGAGGTCACGGTGCCGGTCGCGGCGATCAGCGTGAACGTCAGATCGCTCTTGCCCGATTGCTGGAGTTTTTTCCTGGCGTCCGCGACGTTCGGAGTGGGGACCTTGAGGGCCGGGCTGTAGGCCGGCGTGCCGGGCGGGAAGGGGCCGGCCGCGGGTTTCGCCGTGTTGCGGAAGACGACGTTCACCACGGCGTTCCGGTCGATGGTCTGCGCGACGGCCTGACGCACCCGCCTGTCGTTGAAGGGAGGACGGGCGGTGTTCAGCCAGATGCCCTGAAAGCCCAGGGTAGGGATGGTGAGGACACCGAGTTTGGCGTTGTGCTCGACCTTCGCAACGTCCTTGGCGTCCAGCACAATCACCTGTGCGGCGCCGGACACCAGATTGGCGTAGCGGACGTCGCCGTCCGGGAAGGGTCGGTACACCAGCTTGTCAAGCCTCGGCGTGCCCCCCCAGTACCGGCGGAAAGCGTCCAGGGCGATGTTGTCCTGCTGGGTGCGGCTGGCGAACCTGAAGGGGCCGCTCCCCACCGGTTTGAGGCCGAAGTTCTTTCCGGCGGCCCGGGCCGCGGTCGGCGAGACGATCATGCCCGAGCGGTCGCTCAAGACGGCCAGCAGCGGGCCGTAGGGGGCGCTCAAGGTCAGGCGGACGGTGGTGGGGTTCAGGGCCGTGACGCTCTTGACGGCAGACAGTTCGTTCTTGCGGGCGCTGCCTTCCAGGGTCAGGTTGCGCTCAAGGGAGTATTTCACGGCCGCGGCGTCCAGCGGGGTGCCGTCATGAAATTCCACCCCGCCGCGCAGGGTGAAGGTGTAGGTGAGGCCGCCGTCCGTGATCTTCCAGCTCCTTGCCAGGGAAGGAACGATTTTGAGTTGGTCGTCGACCTCGACGAGCCGGTCGAACACCTGGTACAGCACCTGCCGATCGACCGCCGCCGCCGACAGGGCCGGGTCAAGGCGAACCGGTTCGGCGTCCAAGCCCACCGTGAGGGTTTGCGCCAGGGCGGCTCCGGTGGTCAGGAAGGAGAGAGCGAGCAAGACGCGAACGCACGAGGCCTTGGGCATGGTCAACTCCTGGCGGGCAGCTCACTCCCCGTGAACCGGGCGGGACGCTTGGCACGCGTGTCCGGTTGCGTTCGCCCCCTGAACGCCGCAGGGAAGAGCACGTCTCATCGGTCACGGAGCCTGGGGTGGTCAGGGCGGCACGTGATGCTCGACCGGATGGACAGCCACCGCTGTCGGGCACTCCGGTCACGGCAGGGTTGTCGGTGTGATGGTTGATCATAACGGCGGGGTCTTCGGGCGTCAACCACCGGTCCTCGGCCCCATCGGGAAAGACAAGGGCGGGACGGTGTGGGCGCCGACCCGCCTTCCGGGCCAGCTCAGGTTCACACTGCTGCGCCGCTGCCTGGCCAACCCCTCGGCGCTGGTGGCCGTGGTCGTGCTCCTGGTCCTGACGGTCTTGTCGCTGGCGGCGCCGTGGATCACGCCCTACGGACCGAGCACGGCGTCCTTCGACGCGCTGAGCCGGGGGCCCAGCCGCGCCCACTGGTTCGGAACCGACGACCTGGGCCGGGACGGGTTCACCCGCACCCTGTACGGCGGAAGGGTCTCCCTGACGGCGGGCATCGTGTCGGTCCTCGTCGCCGCCCTCCTCGGCACGTCTCTCGGGCTGCTGGCCGGGTACTTCCGGGGGTGGCTCGACGAGGTGCTCATGCGGGTGGTGGACGCGCTGCTCGCCCTCCCGTTCCTGGTCCTGGCGATTGTGCTCGCGGCGGTGTTCGGTCCCAGCCTGCAAAACGCCATGCTCGCCATCGCCATCGTCACCACGCCGTCCTTCGCGCGCATGGTGCGTGGTGGGGTCCTGGCGCAGCGCGAGCGGGAGGACGTCCAGGCGGCCAACGCCCTCGGCGCCCACTCCCTGCGGGTCATCCTGCGCCACGTCCTCCCGAACCTCTCGGGCGTCTTGATCGTCCAGATCACCCTGGCCATCGCGACGGCGGTGCTGGCCGAGAGCACGCTGTCGTTCCTGAGCCTGGGCGTGCAGCCGTCGACGCCCAGTTGGGGCGTCATGCTCGACTCCGCCCGCGGAGTTCTGACCACCGCTCCCCGGATGGCCCTTTTTCCCGGCATCTTTACCTTCCTGACGGTGCTCGCTTTCAACCTGGTCGGCGACGGTCTGCGCGAGGCCCTCGATCCCAGGGCGCGGGGGTGAACTCCGCTGGGTCACGGAGTGCGGGGGCCCGCCTCGGGTGGAGCGGGTGGGATTGCACTAGAAGCGTCCGCCAACACACGTCGCGCCGCCCGGAGCACAGCCGTGCCCAGTGGAGGGCGCCCTCGCACTGGTTGGTCTGGTCCGTCTTGACCGGGGCCGGGACAAGCTTCAGCAATCCTGATTGGGTTTCTCGATCTTGTCCCGGACCGCTTCCGAGGGGCCGTCCGTGTCCTCTCGGGGTCGGGGCCTCGCAGGCTTGCCCCCGGAAGACCCGCGCGGTAGGCTGTCGTCCATTCGTAAGTAAAGTTTCCGAACGGAGCGGGCATGGGACAACCACAGACCCTTCGACGACTCAACCGGCGGCAGGTGCTGCGGGCGTTGCTGGACGCCCAGGTGCTGACGCGCCCGCAGCTGGCCGAGCGGTTGGGACTGTCCAAGGTCACGGTCAATGCCGTCGTCCGGGAGCTGCTGGACAAAGGCCTGGTCCAGCTCTGGGCGCAGCCCGCCGGCGGCAGCGGCCGCATTCCTCAGGGCGTGCGCCTCAACCCGGCGATGGGCACGGCCCTGGGCCTGGACCTGCAACTCCAGCGCCTGCACGGACGCGCGGTTGCCCTGGGGGGCGGTCTTGAGCGGCCCTGCCGGCGGGCGAGTTCTCCAGGCCGCGTGGTGGAGGACGCCGCCGCCCTGCTGCGCGAGGTGCACGGGCGCGCACCGTTCGGGCCGCTGAGCACGGTGGTGCTGGGTGTCCCGGCGCCGGTGGACGCCCAGGGGCGTGTGGGCGAGCCCAATGCGTTGGGACCCTTCGACGCCGAGCCGGTGCTCACCGCCGCCCGGGACCTGGGGCTCGAGGTCCGCTTCGAGAACGACGCGAACCTGGCAGCGCTGGCCCTCGCCGCGCAGTACCCGGACCATGCGACGCTGGCGACGGTCATCGAACGCCCCAGCGGAATCGGGGTGGGTCTGATGCTGCAAGGCCAGCTCTACCGCGGACCGCAGGGCCGTGCCGGCGAGCTGGGCCAGGCCCCCTGGCCCAGCTCGGGGGGCGCGAGGTGTATCGAGAGCCTGCCGCTGGCGGAGCGCACCGAGGCCGCCGCCTACGCCCTGGCGGGCCTCGCCAGCGCCCTGGACCTGGAGCGCCTGATCCTGATCGGCGAGCGGAGTGGTCCACTCGCCGCGCGCCTGCGCGAACTGCACCCGGGCGTGGCGCTGTCCCTGCCCCAGGACGCGGCAGGCACGCCGCTGCGGGGCGCCGTGCTGCTGGCCCGGCAGTGGGGACGGGAGCGCCTGCTGGACGACGCCTTGCACGGGAAGAAAGCGACCCCCTATGTGGCATAGCACCTACCGGCGCACCGTCTTGCGGCCCGACTACGATTACGCCCGCGCGCACTTGCTGCCCCACCTGTTCGACGCGCTGACCGCCCACGCCCTGATGCTGGACTCCCGGGGCGTGCCCCGCGCGGGCCAGGCCGCGGCCCGGCTGCGCGCCCTGCGCCGCGAGCCCTTTCCCCCGTACGATCCGCAGGTCGAGGACGTGTTCTTCATGGTGGACCGCCGCCTGGCGGGCGAGGACCCGGAGGCGGCGGGAGCCTTGCGCACGGCCCTGTCGCGCAACGACCTCGACACGACGGTCTACCGCCTGAGCGCCCGCGAGCGCCTGCTGCGGGCCACCCGGCGCCTGCTGGCCCTGCGCCGCACCCTGCTCGACCTCGCCGGGCGCGAGGTGGACACGGTGATGGTCGCCTATACCCACCACCAGCCCGCCCAGCCCACCACCCTGGCGCACTACCTGTCCGGGCTGGAAAACGTCTTGTCGCGCGACACCCGGCGGATGTTCGCGGCGCTCGGGCACGTGAACCTCAGCCCGATGGGGGCGGTCGCCCTGGCCGGGACGAGTTTTCCCATCGACCGTGAGCGGACGGCGGAGTTGCTCGCCTTCGACCGGCCCATCGAGAACACCTACGACGCGGTGAGCGCCAGCGACTGGCAGGTGGACCTCGCGGCCACGGTCACGGTGGCGGCGACCACCCTCTCGCGCGCCGTGCACGACCTGCTGCTGTGGGCCTCGCGCGGCCTGCTCACGCTCGAAGACGGCCTGGTGCAGGGCAGCAGCGTCATGCCGCAAAAGCGCAACCCGGTCGCGCTGGAGCACGCCCGCACGAAGTTCAGCAAGGCGATCGGCATGACCCAGAGCGTCATTCTCAGCGCGCACAACGTGCCCTTCGGGGACATCAACGACCCCGGGCCCGACATGCAGCCCTCCCTGCACGGCATGTGGCAGGAGTTCCGGGAGGGCGTGGAGCTGCTCACGGTGGCCCTGACGAACCCGCGCATTGGCCGCGAGGCCTGGCGCCGGGAGGCCGAGTGCGGCGAGTCGGTCGTCACCGAGCTGGCCGACGCCATCGTGCGCCACCGGGGCGGCGGCTTCCGGGAGGCGCACGGGGCGGTCAAGGGCCTGCTCACGGGGCTCCACGCCGAAGGCCGCACGCTCGCCTCCCTCACCCGGCACGACCTGGAACGCCTGGGCGTGGACCTGCCCGCCGGTGAGCTCGCCGCCGCGCTCGACCCCGCCGCCTTCGTCGCCCGCCGCACCACCCTCGGGGGCCCCGCGCCCGCCGTCATGCGGGAGGCGCTCGCCGCCGCCCACGCGCGGCTGAGGGGAGACACCCTCGACCACGGGCGCGCCCGGCAACGCTTCGCAGACGCCCGGACGCGTCTGGAGGGAGGAACAGCATGGTAAAACGCCTCGGAGCCACATTTCTCGCCGCGCTCGCCTGCGGGGTCGCCGCCCAGGTGGGGCCGGGCAGCTACGGCGGCACGGTCAGCGGCCTCGACCTGATGGACGTGGACCTGATGTTCATCGGCGCCCACCCGGACGACGACGGCGGCGTGACGGCCACGCTGGCCCGCTACGTGCTCGACGGCGGTCACAAGGCCACGGTGGTCACCCTCACGGGCGGGGAGGGGGGCGGCAACGCCACCGGGCGCGAGACGGGCCGGGCGCTCGGCCTGATCCGCGAGGAGGAGGAGCGCCGCTCGCTGGGCATGGTGGGCGTGACCTCCCCGCACTTCCTGGGCCTGCGCGACTTCTACTTCACCCTCTCCGCCGAGGAGACCGAGCGCATGTGGGGCGGGCAGGCCTTCGTGTGCGACGTGGTGCGCCTCGTGCGGGTGCGCCGCCCCGAGGTGATCGTCACCATGTGGCCGGGGCCGGGCACCCACGGGCAGCACCAGATGGCCGCGCGCGCCGCCACCCTCGCCTACACCCGTGCGGGCGACTCCGCGTACTGCCCCGAGCAGCTCAGGGAAGGCCTGCAACCCTTCACCCCCCTGAAGCTGTACTCCTACCCGGGCAGCGCGGAGGACGCCACCGTGAGGATTCCCACCGACGAGGTATCCCGCACCGCCCGCGTCCGGTACGCCGACCTGAGGAGCGTCGCGCAGTTCAACTACCGCTCGCAGGGCTGGGACGCCACGAACACCCTGCCCGCGAAGTCCGCCAACCCCGAGACCTTCATGCTGGTGAGCTCCCGCGTGCCGGTCCCCGAGCAGGAGACTTCCCTGCTGACCGGGGCGCTGACCCCTGGCGTGGGCGCGCCCCTGGGCGTGCGGCTCCAGGCCCGGCCCGCGAGCTACGACATCGGCCAGGGCCGCCCGGCGCCCGTCGAGGTCACGCTGACGAACGCCACCGCCCAGCCCATGACCGGCGTCCGGCTGGCCCTGGACGTGCCGGGGGGCTGGCGCGTCACCGGCACGCCGGGCGCGCGCACCCTCGCCCCCGGGGAGAGCATGGCCCTCACCCTGCGCGTCACCGCCCCCGAGGACGCGGGGGCCGAGCGGACTCCCCTCGCCGTTCGGTACACGGCGACCCAGGCGGGGCAGGCGGTCTCCGGGCGCAACGTCACCTTCGTGCGGCCCGTCCCGCCCGTGACGGCGACCTTCGCCCCCACCTTCGACGTGGCGGGGTATCAGGCCTTCGCGCGCCAGACCGGCACCGACTGGGTGATCGGCACCCTCCCCACCCGGTTGCCGCTGGTGCTGGGCGAGCCCACCGCCGTGACCGTCAACGTGACGAACCGCGGCGCGCAGGTCGCCAGCGGCACGCTCGACCTGAAGTTGCCGGACGGCGTGACGGTGGTCGGAAAGCCCGAGTACCGGGTCAACCCGGGGGAGACCGCCGCCGTCACCGTCCGGCTCCAGGCGACCGCCGCGGCCCTGCCCGCCGGACGGCAGAGTGCCCAGCTTCCCGTCAGCGTCACCGCGGGCGGTTTCCCCGACACCGCGACCGCGTTCCTGCTGCCCAGCCTGACGGTTCCCCGCCTCGCCACGCCGCCCCGCATCGACGGGGACCTGGGGGACCTCGCCGCCGGGGCCGCAGGCAGCCTCAGCCCCGCCGACCTGTGGTGGCGCACGAAGCCCGACTCGGAGGCCGACGCGAGCGCCGCTTTCCGGCTCGGCTACGATGATCAGTTCCTGTACGTCGGCCTGAACGTCAAAGACGAGCTGGTCGCCTGCAACATCGCCCCCGACGACGTGAAGGCGCAACTGCGCTCGGACGCGGTCGGGATCACCGTCGATCCCGGCGGCCAGAGCCGCGACACCTCGACCACCTTGCAGGCCGCTGCGTTCCCCTGCACCACGGCGGGCTTCGGCGCGCGGGGCTTCCGTGACGCGGACGCCAACCAGGGCGTGATGGAGGAGACGGCCCCCGGCATGCAGGTGGCGTCCCGGAAGACGGACGGCGGGTACAGCATCGAGTTCCGGATTCCCTGGGCGGCGATGCCTGCCAGGCCACAGCCGGGCACGCCGCTGGGCCTGAACCTCGTCCTGTACGACGGCGACCAGCCAGACGCCCGGGTCGGCGCCAACATCAGCCAGAGCGGGCTGGCCTGGGCGGCGTTCTCCTGGGGCGGCAAACAGGCCCTGCCCTACCTGTGGCCCCGCGTGACCCTCGGCAAGTAAGCCTCTGTTTCCCCCAAGGAGCCCCCCATGCGCAAGTTCCTGACCCTGGCCCTCACCCTCGCCGCCGTTCCCAGCGCCGCCGCCGCGCCCGTCACCCTCACCTACTGGCAGTACGACTTCGCCAGCAAGGTGGACACGATGAACAAGCTCATCGCGAAGTTCGAGGCGCAGAACCCGGACATCAGAATCCGGCAGGAGACCTTCCCCTACGACGCCTACAACCAGAAGGTCGCCTCCAGCGTGCCCGCCGGTCAGGGTCCCGACGTGGTGAACCTCTTCTACGGGTGGCTCCCGCAGTACGTGGACAGCGGGTACCTCCAGCCGCTGCCCGCGCGGGACTTCCCGGTGGCCCAGATAGACAAGACCTTCGTGCCGATGGTCCAGACGAGCAAGATCGGCGGGCAGTACTACGCGCTGCCCACGTCGGTGCGCACCCTGGCGGTGTTCTACAACAAGGACCTGCTGCGGGCCTCGGGCGTGCTGACCCCGCCCCGCACCTGGGAGGACTTCATCGCCGCCGCGCAGAAGGTGGTCAAGGGGGCGCCGCCGCGCTTCACCACCCTGGGCTTCGGCATCCAGCCCGACGGGCAGGACTATCACGTGGTGCGCGAGGTGCTCGTGCGGCAGTTCGGCGGGTCGCCCTACAGCAAGGACGGCAAGCAGGTCGCCTACGACAGCGACGCGGGCCAGAAGGCCATGAGCTTCTACACCGACCTCTTCACGAAGTACAAGCTCGGCACGCCCAACTTCTTCCCCGGCAACAACTCGTACCGCGACGCCTTCATCGCCGGGAAGGTCGGCATGATCATCGACGGCTCCTTCGCGGTGAGCACCATCCAGAAGGGCGCGAAGTTTGGCTGGGGCGTCGTGCCGCTGCCGGTCCTCAGGGGGAACGGCGTCCGCAGCAACTTCGGCTCCTACTGGGTGAACGGGATCACCAAGAACGCGAAAGGCGACAAGCTGGCGGCCTCGGTCAAGTTCCTGAAGTTCCTCACGAGCGAGGACACCCAGCGCACCTGGCTCCAGTCGGTCGGGGAGATTCCCGCGAGCCGGAAGCTGTCGAACGATCAGCAGCTCCGGCGCGATCCCGTCTACGGCCCCTTCGTGCAGGCCCTGCCTTTCGCGCACTCGACCCTCTTCGTGGATGAGGCCGGGCAGCGCAAGGCGTGGGTGGACGCGATCAACACGGTGATCTTGCAGGGCGCCGCGCCCGCCAATGCCGTGAAGCGGGCGGCGGCGGATGAGCAGAAGATCTTGAATGGCTACTACAAGTAAGCTGCGGGGGGGGCGGCCAGCGGCCCGTGCCCCCGCCCGCACGGGCAGCCTGCGCCGCCACCAGATCCGCACGGCCTACACCTTCTTGCTGGTGCCGCTGCTGTTCTTCCTGGTGGTGCGCTTCATCCCGACCCTGATGTCCCTGCGCCTGAGCCTCTTCGACTGGAACATCCTCCGGGAGCAGCAGCCCTTCGTGGGCCTGGAGAACTACCGCACGCTGCTGGAGGACGGGCGGTTTGGCCAGGCCCTGCGCAACACCGCGCTGTACACCCTGATCGGCGTGCCCGTGCAGGTCGCCCTGGGCCTGGGCATCGCCCTGTTGCTGGGCCGCGTGCGGGCGCTGCGGGGCCTGTACCGGGCGCTGTACTTCGCGCCGTACGTGACGCCCATCGTCGCGGCGGCGTGGGTGTGGCAGTGGGTGTTCAGCCCGCAGTTCGGGCCGGTGAACACCTTCCTGGGCTGGCTGCACCTGCCCGCGCAACCTTTTCTGACCTCGCCTGGTCAGGCGCTGCCCACCACCGCCGCGCTGGTCGTGTGGCAGAACCTGGGCTTTCAGGTCGTGCTGTTCCTCGCGGGGCTGGCCGCCATTCCGCGCGTGTACTACGAGGCGGCGGAGATCGACGGGGCCAGCGGCGCCCAGGCGTTCCGCAAGATCACCCTGCCCCTCCTGAACCCCACCATCGTCTTCAGCGTGGTGACGGGGACCATCGCCTACCTGCAACTGTTCACCCAGGTCGTGAACCTCAACTTCACCGACCAGGGCGGGCCGCTGGGCAGCACGATGACGGTCGCGCTGTACATCTACCAGCTCGCCTTCGGGCGCTACCAGATGGGCTACGCCTCGGCGGTGACGGTGGTGCTCTTCCTGATCATCCTCCTGATCACCCTGTTGCAGTTGCGCTTCCTGACCCGGAGGTACGACGCTTGACCGTCACCGCCGCCCCGCCGCCCCGCCGCCGGACCGACCTCCGCACGGCGCTCGCCTACCTGATCCTCACCGTGGGGGTAATCCTCACTCTCTTTCCCTTCGCCTGGATGCTGCTCACCAGCCTGAAGAGCTTCCAGGAGCTGTTCAACCTGGCCTTCCTCCCCGCCGACCCCACCCTGGACAACTACCGGCAGGTGCTCACCGAGACGCGGTTTCTCCAGTGGTTCGGCAACAGCCTGCTCGTCGCCACGGTGACGACCCTCAGCGTGCTGTTCTTCGACTCGCTGGTCGGGTACACGCTCGCCAAGTTCGACTTTCCCGGGAAGAGCCTGATCTTCATCCTGATCCTCTCCACGCTGATGATCCCGACCGAGATGCTCGTCGTCCCCTGGTTCGTGGGGGTCAGCGACCTGGGGCTCACGCGGTCGGTGCCCGGCGCGTACTTCGCGATCATGTTCCCCGGGTTGATCAGCGCCTTCGGGGTCTTTCTGATGCGGCAGTTTTTCGAGAGCCTTCCCGACGACCTGCTGGAGGCGGCCCGCATCGACGGGATGCACGAGTTCGGCATCTTCTGGCGGGTGGCCCTGCCCCTGGTGCGCCCGGCGCTGGCGAGCCTCGCCATCTTCACGTTCCTGGGCAACTGGAACGCCTTCCTGTGGCCGCTGATCGTGATCCAGCAGCCCCAGTTCCGCACCCTGCCGGTCGGGACGGCGCTCTTCAACGGCGAGGCGGGCACCCAGTGGGGGCTGATCATGGCGGCGAGCAGCCTCGCGGTGATCCCCGTGCTGCTGGTCTTCGCGTTCTTCCAGCGGCAGATCATCGAGGGCATCGTGCTCACGGGGATGAAAGGCTAGGGTGCGCTTCGGAAACCGCGACAGGGACCAGGGCGACAGGCTGCGCCGGGCCGCTTCCCGTGCCGAGACCAACGACCAACGCCGACCCCCTGGGGATGGAGGTCCGGCGGCCGGAAGACGCGAGCCCCAACCTGGGGGGAACACGCCCCACCGGAGTCTCCCTATGAGGGAACTGGTTGTCCTGGGCAACGTCAACGTCGACCTGATCCTGGGACCGCTGGGCGCCTGGCCGTCGGAGGGCACGGAGGTCCTCGTCAAGCGGGGCGTCTGGCGGGTGGGCGGCAACGCGGGCAATGCCGCCGTCGCCCTCGCGGGCCTGGGAGCCCGGGCGTGCCTGGTCAGCACGGTCGGCCAGGACCTGCCCGGGGAGTGGCTGCGGGCGAACTTGCGCGGAGTGTCCGCCCTATGGCGCCCGGTTCCCGAGGCGACCTCCGTCACGGTGGCCGTCACCCACCCGGGCGGCGAGCGCTCTTTCATCACCCACCTGGGGCACCTCGCGCAGCTCGGCTGGACGGACCTGCGGGCATCGGTGCCGGCCGCGTCCCCGGTCCTGCTCGCCGGGGGGTTCCTGACCCCGGGCCTGCGCCGGGACTACCCGGCTCTCCTGCGCGAGCTGACGGGGCACGGCAGCGAGGTCGCGCTCGATCCCGGCTGGCCGGAGGGGGGGTTTACGGGAGAGGTCCGGGCCGAAATGACCTCCTGGCTACCCCACGTGACGCACCTGCTGATCAACGAACTCGAGGCCCGCAGCCTGACCGGCGAGCTGGACCCACGGCGAGCGGCCCGCGCGCTGGTGCGCCACCTTCCTTCCGGGGGCACCGCCGTGGTGAAGCTGGGGGCCCGGGGTGCCGTGGCAACCTGCGGGGACGAGCAAAGCCACGTTCCCGCGCCGACAGTGCGGGTGATCGACACCGTCGGCGCGGGCGACATCTTCAATGCCGCTTACCTGCAAGCGCGCCTGGGAGGCGGGAACCTGCGCGCGGCGCTGGAACACGGGGTCCAGGTCGCCTCGCGGGCCATCTCCAGCTCCCCTCGCGTCTTTGTCCCTGCCGGAGGGGTGGCCTGGTGACAGCTCCCAGCCCGTTGATGGAGTCTGCTGGGCGCCAGGTTGCAGCCGGGGCCGAGGGACGTCCGGCCTGGCTGGTCGGAGCGCGCTCGGCGCCAGTCCGGGTCCTGTGCTCCGCGCGCCTCGCGCCGCCCGTTCGACCCACCGGGTGAAATGCCCCGGTCAGAAGCACCGGAACGGCGAACGGCCCGAGGTTCGGCGCACCCGGCTGGGTCAAGGAACTCCTCGCGGACGATCTGCCGTGAGCACCGGAACGCCGCGCCGCGGCGCCAGGGCCAGGCAGGAGTGCTCGCTTCCCCCCACTGCTCGCCGCCCTGGGGCGTATGCCTCAGGCTTCCCCCCGGATCAGCTCCACCGCGAACGGCAGGTCGGGGAGCGTGGCCCAATTTTGTTCGGCGGTCATCACGTCCGCCCCGAGCGTCTCCGCCGTGCCCAGGCACAGGGCGTCGCCCAGACTGAGATCGTAGGGCTTGCGCCGGGCGTAGTAGAAGCTCGCCGCCCGCTGCGCGCTCACCTCGAAAGGGACCACCGTGAGGAGCTGCCCGAGCTGGTGAATACGGGTCCGCACCTGCTCCGGGGTGAAGGTGCCGCCCGACACCAGCTTGCCCTCGACCTCGATCAGCCCAATCGTGCTGACCAGGTGCTCGCGGCGGGCGGTCGTCAAGGACCTCAGGACCCTCTCCCCTCCCCGCTCCCTGCGGATGAAGGCGGTCAGGGCACTGGCGTCGATCAGGAGTGGCCGGGCCCTCAAGGCTTCTCCCGCTGGGCCTCGGCACGCCGTTCGTCGAGAAGCTCCTGGGTGAAGTCCCGGCGGTCGTCCTCGGCCAGGCTCCCGTACAACTCCTGGGCCAACTGGTGCTTGGTGGTGATCCGGACCTGCTTGCCTTCCACCACATACAGCAAGGTGTCCCCCTCGGCCACCTCCAGGGCGTCACGCACCCCACGGGGAAGGATGGCGCGGTACTTAGGACCGAGTTGACCGGAGTACACCTGAGGTCCTTGAGGGACACTTTCTGACATAGGGACACTTTATCATCTCCCCGCCCTCGCCTCACCCTTCTGGTAAGTGGGATTACCAGAAGCTTCGCTGCGGCGATGATCGCACCAGGCTTCCTACCGTTTTTCTGCTAATATGTACTGATGACTGTTGGTAAGATCAGTGTAAGTTTGGAGGAACCGCTCCTCGACTTTCTCAGCCACTATCAGGAGACCCACCGGGTTCGCTCCAAATCGGAGGTGATCGCCCAGGCCCTCACCCTCCTGCGGGAACGGGAGCTGGAAACTCAGTACGCCGAGGCCCTGGCCGAGTGGCGGGCGAATGGCGAGGGCGATCTGTGGGAAAGCGTGATCGCCGACGGCCTGAGCGAGGGTTCCGATGCGGCGCGGTGACATCTATATCGCCGACCTCGACCCCGCCCGTTCGAGTGAGGCGAACAAGCGGCGCCCGGTGGTGATCGTCAGTGCCGACAGCCTGAACCGAACGGTGGACCGGCTGGGGGCCGGGGTCGTTACCATCGTGCCGCTCACCGGCAACGTGACGCGGGTTTATGACTTCCAGGTGCTGCTGCCGGCGGGGGAGACCGGGCTGGAGAGTGACAGCAAAGCGCAGGCCGAGCAAATCCGGGCCGTGGGATTCAGCCGTTTGGGACCTGCGCCAGTCGGCCACGTGCCCGCCGGGCTGATGGTCCGCCTCGACGCCGCCCTGCGGTTGCACCTGGCGCTGTGAAGCGGGGAGGCGTCTGGTGACCCTTGACCTGTACCGCCAGGGTCAACTCGCCCCGTCCCGCGAGTGGGTGAATCTGAACCCCGAGGAGCGGCGGCGCCGGGCGGTGGCGGCGGTCGCTGGGAAAGATGTGGCGACGCTGCTCGACCTGCTAGAGGCTCACCACGTTCGCACCCACGGGCATGTCAGCAAAGAGACCCTGCGCAAGTACCGGCTCGGGGGCCGTACTTGGCTGGAGTATGCCCAGAGCCACGCGGTGAAGGTGCTGCACCCGGAGGTCGAGCACGCCGACTTGTGGGTCCGGGAGTTGGAGGCCAGCGGGAAATCTCCCGCCTCGGTGGGTGTGCTGCTCGCGGGCGCACGAGCGCTTTACTCCGCCTTGCGCTGGGCGAAGGCCACCACCGACCATCCCTTTACGGATGTGAAACCGCGCAAGGACAAGCGGCGCCCCTGGGACAAGCGCCAGCCCTACCCGGAAGGCGACGTGGGCAAACTGCTCGCCGCCGCTCCCGTCGAGATGCGGGTGCTGCTGCGCCTGGGGGGCATCGCCGGGCTGCGCGCCTCGGAGATCACCGGCCTGAAGTGGGGTGACGTGGACCTGGAAGGGGGGACCTTAACCGTGCGGAACGGGAAAGGCGGGAAGACGAGACGGGTCCTCTTGTCCTCTTCTTTGGTTGCGGACTTGCGAGAACTCGGTCCGCAAAAAGAAGAGGTGGCGGTGATCGGACGGACTCCGGAGGCGGCGCGGGGGAGACTGCGCACCCTGTGCAAGCAGCAGGGCATTCCCTACCTGGGGCTGCACGCCCTGCGGCACACGGCGGGCACGCGCCTGGTGCGGGCGGGCTTTCAGCTTCAGGACGTGGCGGAGCACCTGGGGCACAGCGACGTGCAGACCGCCCGGACCTACGGCAAGTGGGCGGATGACCGCCTCAAGGAGCATTTGCGGGGCCTGTGAGGGTACATGTCGGCCGCCCCTCACCCTGAGCTGGCCGTGATCGGGGCGACGGCGAACGCGGCCAGGGAGCGGTTGAAGCTCGCCTGTCAGAAGGCCGGGGTGGCCTACCGGGGTGTGCACGCGCTGCGGCATTGCGCCGGGACGCGGATGGTCCGCGCGGGGCCCTCTTCACGACGCGGCCCGCCACTTCGGGCACAGCAGCATCGAGACCACCTAGACCTACGCCAAATGGGCCGACGACAGCCTCAGGCGGGCCCTGGAGGGTGGTAAAGGCGCACCTGCGGGAGTTGGGTCCGCAAAAAGAAGACGTGCCGGTGATCGGGCAGATGCCGGAAGCGGTGCGGAGGAGCCTACGCGCCCTCTGCCAGCGGGAAGGCATTCCCGACCTGGGCCTGCACGCGCTGCGGCACACGGCGGGGACGCGGCTGACGCGGGCGGGCTTTCAACTACAGGACGCGGCAGGGTACCTGGGACCAGTGGGCCGACGACCGACTCAAGGAGCACCTGCGGGGCCTGTGAAGGAAACGACGCTCCTGCCCGGTGTCGAGAACATCACAGCCCCGTAGATAAAGACTGCTTAAACTTTTCTCATTGAGACTGAGGGGGAGGCCGTGGGGGTGTGCATGATCGGCGGGGTGCTGCTGGGGATGGCTTCGGGCTTTTTGCTGGGGGATGCCGGGAGCGGTGTCTCGCTGGGCAGTGCCCTGGGCGTCCTGCTGGGCACCCTCTGGGAGCGCCACCTGCCCTGAACCCCGCCGTGGGCGAGCGTGAGGCGTGAGTCTGCTAGCCGCGCGCGCGCCGGTAGTGCATCGCGACCACGCCGTTGCCGAGCGGCGTCGCCGAGACCAGATCAAGCTGTCGCGTGCTGGATAGCCCGTCCTGGTACAGGGCCGGGCCATGGCCGACGATTCTGGGGTGGACGAGAAACTTGTACTCGTCAATCAGATCCAACCGGTCCAGCTCGGCTGCGAGCTTGCCGCTCCCGAGGAGCACACCGTCAGGGGTCGCGTCCTTGAGCTTTTGCACGCTCGTGCGCAAGTCGCCGACGAGGTGATGGCTGTTGGTCCACGAGAAGCGCGTTCGCGTCGACGACACCACGTACTTCGGCTTGGCCTCCAGCTTGAGCGCCCACTCGCGCATCGCCGGCAGCGCCTCCTCGTCGCCACGAGCGACCGCCGGCCAGGAGCTCTCCATCATCTCGTAGGTGACGCGGCCCCACAGCATGGCCCCTGCCTCGGCCATGAGGCGAGTGAAGAAGGCGTGGGTCTCGTCGTCGGCGATGCCCTCCTGGTGGTCGACGCACCCGTCGAGGGTGACGTTGAGGCTGAAGGTCAAGAGGCCCATGGCGACGAGTCTACGTTGAGTTGGACGGACGCCCACGTTCGCTCACCCTATCAACGTCACGTCCTCACCCACAGCCTTGGCCTACATGACGAGGCGGACGGGGATGCCGGTGGTGAAGAAGAGCTGCGCGGGCAGCGCGACGATGCAGTCGACGAGGTCGGCCTCGACGATCTTGCGGCGGATGTCCCCCTCTGCGCCGATGTCGCGCGCCAGGCTACCGTTGGCCATCACGAACCCAGCCGTGCCACCACCCCGACCGTTGGGCGGGGCGAGATGGTGGATGAAGTGCTGAATCCAGGCGTAATTGGCGTTGCCAGGGGGTGGGTCGCCATAGGTCCAGCGCACGTCGCCGCGGAGGAGTTGGCCCGACCAGTCGCTGACGTTGAACGGCGGGTTGGCGAGGACGAAGTCGGCCTTGAGGTCGGGGTGCTGGTCGCGGAGGAACGTGTCGGCTGGCTGCTCGCCCAGCCTCGCCTCGACGCCGTGGATGGCGAGGTTCATGTGGGCGAGGCGCCACGTCGTGGGGTTGCTCTCCTGCCCGAAGATGGAGACGTCGGTGCGCTGGCCGCCATAGGCCTCGACGAACTTCTCCGACTGGACGAACATGCCGCCGCTGCCGCATGCGGGATCGTAAATGCGGCCCTCGTAGGGCTCCAGCATCTCGATCAGTACGCGCATGACTGAGCGCGGAGTGTAGAACTCGCCGCCCAGCTTGCCCTCGGCGGCGGCGAATTTGCCGAGAAAGTACTCGTACACCCGGCCGAGCGTGTCACGGGCCTTGCCGCGGCTGCCCTTGAAGCCGATACCGGCGATGAGGTTGATCAGCCCAGCCATCTTCACCGACTCAATGCCGCGACGGGCATAGTCGCGGGGTAGCCTGCCCTTGAGGTTCGCGTTGTCCCGTTCGACGGCGAGGACCGCGTCGTCAATCCGTGTGGCGATGTCGGGGCGCGTCGCCTGGTTCTGGATGTTCGCCCAGCGCGCTTCGGGGGGCACCCAGAAGACCCGCTCGGCCGTGTACTCGTCGCGGGATTCGAGCAGGCGCCCGAGCTGTTCGCCCTCAATGCCGTCGCTCGCCAGCTCGGCCCTTAGGTCGTCGCAGCGGCTCTCGAAGCTGTCGGAGATGTACTTGAACTCCCGCCCCAGGTCGCGGGAAAGCCGCTGCACGACCTTCGCGCCCCACCCGGCCTGCGCCTACCGCTCGAGGATGGCCCGCCCAATCTGCCAGTACAGCAGCACGAGTTCCCGATTCACCGCCAGGGCAGCCCGCGTCTGGGCTGACCGGATGCGGTCTTTCAGTTCGCCCAGCAGCGCCGCGTAGTCCCCGAGGAGGGGGAAGTCCCCCGTCATGGCCCCGCCGTTCGGTGGTCCAGAAGACTTCTTGGGGCACCTGGGCGCTTTTCATGGAGGGGCGGTGGGGGCTCTTCACGTAGGGGGTCATGGGGCGCCTATGGTAGAGCGTGGCGCGGCGTGACGAGCTTGGAAACGAGGGACGGCCCGCAGCGCGTGGGAAGGAAGCGGCCTCCTTTGTTTTTTGCGAACCGAAACGCCGCCCGGGGACGTTCGCGCCTACCGAACGGTCCTCCAGCCGTCGAACAGCATCCCAGCCGCCTGCTGCCCTCACCGGCAGCCACGACAGGTTCGCCCCTCGGGTCGGGAAGCGCGCGACGCAGCGGCGCCTGGGCATTCCGGGCGTGCTCTCCCCACGGCAGCGGGGGTCGTCCGTCAAGTCGCCTCGTGACGCAGGCGAAGGCCAGAACTCGCCGGGCATCAGGTTCAGGGCCAGCTCCGCTCTGGAAGACCTACCAGGCTCCAACTTCAGGCCCTGTGGGTGAGAGGGAGACAGGGGTCCGCCGTCGGCCCCTTGACTTGCTTTGTTAGTGAGTGCAAACTAACCCATGGCCCGCTCCACCCCTGGCTCCACGCCCCCCGCCCGGCTGTCGGGCGACGAGCGGCGCGCGGCGGTGATCGAGGCGGCCATCGAGGAGTTCGCCCAGCGCGGCTACGCCGGGGGTTCGACGGAAGCCATCGCGCGGCGCGTGGGCATCTCGCAGCCCTACGTCTTTCGCCTCTTCGGCACCAAGCGGGAACTCTTCCTGGCCGCCGTGGACGCGGTCTTCGTGCACATCCAGCGGGTCTTCACCGCTGCCGCCCACTCCACCCAGGGGGACAAGCTGGACGCGATGGGCCACGCCTACGAGGGGCTGCGCTCGCGGCGCCACGAGTTGCTGCTGCTGCTCCAGGCCTTCAGCGCCAGCGGGGAGGACGAGATCCGCCAGGAGGTGCGCCGCCGCTACCGGGCGCTGTTCGGGGAAGTGCGCGCCCTGTCCGGTGCCTCGCACACGCAGGCCCAGAACTTCTTCGCCACCGGCATGCTGATCACCATCGCCTCGGTCCTCGACCTCCCGGAGCTGCTGACCTGGGAGGGCCACTGAGCTTCTCTTTTTTCCGTAGTTAGTGATTACTTACTAATCTATCGAGGTTCAGCGTTCCGCCGCGCCCCTCCTCGCCCTCTCATCCCAAGGAGCCGCCCATGACCGACCTCCCCACCGCCCGACACGCCCTCGTCATCGGGGGCAGCATGGCGGGCCTGCTCGCCGCCCGCGTCCTGAGTGAGCATTACGACGAGGTGGTGGTGCTCGACCGCGACGTGTTCCCGGAGACCCCCGATCACCGGGCGGGCGTGCCGCAGTCGCATCATGCCCACGGCCTGCTGCCCCGCGGGCACGAGATTCTGACCGGGCTGTTCCCCGGCCTGCTCGCCTCGCTGGCCCGGGGCGGCGCCTTTCACACCCGGGAAGGCATCCCCGTCTTGCAGGTGACGCCCGCCGGGAAACTCCCGGCCGCGCCGCTGGGCGGGCAGGGCGAGTACCTCGCCTTCAGCCGCTTCCTGCTGGAATGGCACGTGCGGCAGTGGCTGCGCGAGCACGCGAACGTCCGCTTCCTTCCGTCCACCGAGGTGACCCGGCTGGTATCCAACGCGGACGGGACAGCCGTGACGGGCGTGCACGTTCGTTCCCGCGACGGGCGGGAGGGCCCCGAGGTCGTGCCCGCCGACCTGGTGGTCGAGGCGAGCGGTCGGGCCTCCAGGCTGGGCGGCTGGCTCCAGGACCTCGGGTACGGTCCGGTCCCCGAGGAGAGCGTCGCCTCCGATATCGGGTACGCCTCGCGCTTCTACCGGCGCCCCGAGGGGTTTCCCGCCCCGTGGCACGGCCTGATCATCAACGGGCGTCCGCCGCACAACCCGCGGGCGGGCCTGATCCTGCCGGTCGAGGACGGGCGCTGGCACGTGACCCTGGGCGGCTTCGCGGGGCACCACCCGCCCACCGACGAGGCGGGCTTCCTGGCCTGGGCCCGGGACTTACCCGACCCCGGCCTGTACGAGGCGATCCGCGTCGCCCAGCCTCTGACCCCCATCCGCGGCTACCGCACGCCCACGAACACCTGGCGGCACTTCGAGCGCCTTCCGCGCTGGCCGCGCGGCCTGGTCGCCCTGGGAGACGCCGTGTGCCACTACAACCCCATCTACGGGCAGGGGATCAGCGCGGCGGCCGTGAGCGCCGAGGCGCTGGAGACGAGCCTGAAGGCGGGTGGGCCGGACTTCGAGCAGGCCTTCCAGCGGGCGCTCGCCCGCGTCGTGGCCGTGCCCTGGCAGATCGCCACGGGTGAGGACCTGCGCTGGCCGGGCGTGCGGCTCACCGGGGCGGGCACGGGGCCAGGCCTGCGGCTGCGGCATGCCTACGGGAACCTGGTGCTGGGGCAGGCCGTGCGGGACGGGGTGGTGGCGGGCGCCTTTCTGGACATGATCATGAACCTCCGTCCGCCCTCGGTCCTCGCGCGTCCAGCCATCCTGGCGCGGGTCCTGGGAGGCAGCCTCGCCCGCGCGCTGGGCAGGACGGGACAGGACGCGCCGCCCGCCCTCTCCCCGGAGGCGGTCTCGCTCCTGCGCGCCCGCCCGGACGCGGCGCCCTTCCCCGGGAGGACCGCATGACGCTCCCCACCCCGGACCTCGACACCCAGGTCTCGCACCAGTTCGCCCACAACGGGGGCGTCCGATTGCACTACGTCACCCTGGGCGAGGGCCCCCTCATCGTGATGCTGCACGGCTTCCCGGACTTCTGGTACACCTGGCGCTGGCAGATGCCCGCGCTCGCCGAGGAGTACCGGGTGGCCGCCCCCGACCTGCGCGGCTACAACCTCAGCGGCCAGCCCAGGGGGGGCGAGCACTACGCCATGCCGCACCTGCTGGGCGACGTGGCGGCCGTCATCCGGGACCTCGGCGAGGAGCGGGCCATCCTGGTGGGACACGACTGGGGCGGGGCGATTGCCTGGCAGTTCGCCATGCACTTCCCGCACATGGTCGAGCGCCTCGTCATCCTGAACCTGCCGCACCCGCAGGGCCTGGCACGCGAATTGGCCCGCAATCCCGAGCAGCAGAAAAACAGCGGGTACGCGCGCACTTTCCAGGAGGAAGGCGCCCACGAACGGCTCGACCTGGAGTGGTTGATCCGCTGGGTGCGGGACGACGGGGCCCGCGCCCGCTACCGGGAGGCTTTGGGCCGCTCGGACTTCGAGGCGTTGCTGCACTACTACAAGCAGAATTACCCGCGTCCGCCGTACCCGGAGCCCCAGGGCCCCGTCGTCAAGGTGCAGGCCCCCACCCTGGTGATCCACGGGCTGGGCGACGAGGCCCTGCTGCCTGGGGGCCTGAACGACACCTGGCAGTGGGTGGAGCGCGACCTGACCCTGGTCACGCTGCCGGGGGCGGGGCACTTCGTGCAGCATGACGCGGCGGAGGCCGTAACGCGGGTGCTGACGAATTGGCTGGCTCGGGGCCCCCTCCCCTAAGGGCGCGGGCACCGACCGTGTGCAAGGCGGGGAGCTCGAAACGGGAGGAGGTCAACCCAGACAGGCGGTCTGAAGGAGCGCTTTCGTCCGGGTGGACGGCCAGGACTCGCAGCAGGCAGCTTGGCGGCTCGTGTCCGCCTGACGCGCCCCGCCCACGAAGGGCAGGGCAAGACCACCTGCACTAGATACAGCCGCTCGTGCACCCCCGAGCTGCCGGTCGAGGAAGAACAGGTGACGCTTCAGCTCCTCCTGGAACGGTCCGTCCTCGGCCCCCCGCAGCCGCTCTTCCTCCTGGGCCTGCATCTCCAGTACCTGCCGCCGCCGGGCCAGCAGCAGGCGGACCCGCTCGTCGTCCTTCTGGAAACCCATGCGTTCACTGACGAACCGAGCCGACCCGGCCACCCGCGCCACGGTGCTCACGTCCAGGAGCCCTGCGCCAGCGGTCGCCGCAAAGGTCCGCACCTGTTCCTTGGAGGTTACCCTCACCCGCACGCCGCGCTCCAGCAGCGCCACCACCACTGGTATATCACCACCGCCCAGCGCCTGCACCAGCACCGCCGCCGGGCGCAGTTCACCGATGCGCCGGGCCAACCGCTCGATGCCTTCTGGAGAGTCGTCCTCCGCAAAGGTCTCCCCCGTCGGCACGACCGCTCCCCGCCACGCCTCCCGCGTGTGCCTCAGTCCGACGAACCGGTCCTGCATGGGCACCTCCTGGGCCGCAGCTTCCCCCATCATTCCTCAGGGTGAACTGCTCGTGGCAGGGCGCCGGATGACGGGCGCTCTTCCCCACCGGGCAGCGTGCGGCTCAGCACGCGAAACCAGGTCCCACTCCGCTCCGGCGGCAGGCGCAGGGCGTCTACGTCGAGGTCCAGTTCCCCCGGCCAGGTGATCGTGCGGCCGCGCGGACCCACCCGGACCTCCTCCAAGACCTCGCGGCTGCGCAGCGGCGCGAACATCCCAGGCGCCCTGTGAGCCGCCCCCAACCCTCGATCTGACGCAGGGCTCCAACGGCCTCCCCGAAGGGCCTGGGGAGGCCCACCTACGTGGCCCTCTCTTCGCCCATCACCTCGCTGTCTCTCCGCCTGGACGCCCTTCGCACGGCGCGCCAGGCGATGAGCCCAGCGAGCAGGTAGGTGGCCGCGTCCACGTTGATGACCAACACGCCCACCCGCTCGCCCAGGACCCCCGAGACGCCCATGCCCAGTAACATCGTCAGCCCCATCAGGCCGTAACAGGCGCTGAACACCCGCCCAAGGGTCTCCTGGGGAGCCGCCCGCTGGAGACCCAGGTTCTGGGCCGTCCCGAACACCGCGAACGGGACACCGGCGACGGCGGTGACCACCACGGCGGGCCACACCTCCCGGTACACCAGCGCGTAGTTGAAGTACAGGAGTAGCAGCAGACCGCTCCCCCAGGCGCCGAGGGCCAGCAGGCGCAAGGCCGGGTGGTGGTCGGCCACCCGCGCCACCAGCCAGGCTCCGATGATCCCCCCGACCGCCTGAGCGGACATGATCAGACCCAGGACCTCCCCGTTCCCACCCAGGATGTCACCGACGAACGGGGACATCAGGGTGGAGATGAACCCCTCCCCGAATGCCACGACCGCGACGATGACGAAGAGGGCGCGCAACGAGAGATTTCCCGTCACGACCGCCAGGCCCTCCCGCCACTCCCGCAAGAAGGCCACCCGCCTCGTTACGGGGGGCCGTGGGGGCGGTGCGCTCACGACCCCCGCGAGCAGCACGGCCGCCACCAGAAACGTCAGCACGTCGAAGAGGATCACCGCCGCAAAGCCGAGTTGCGCCAGCACCAAGCCCCCCAGGGCCGGGCCGATCAGGCGCGCGAGGTTGTTGTTCAGGGCGTTCAGGCTGTTGGCTTCCCCCAGCCGCTCGCGCCCGACCAGCGTGGGGAGCAGGGCGTTCTCAGCGGGACCGAGGAACTGTCCCACACTCGACGCGACGAAGCTGACCAGGGCCACGAGCCACCAGGAGGCGTGCGTGACGGCCAGGAACCCCAGGGTGACGGCGGCCATCCCCAGATTGGTCCAGACAAGCACCCGCCGGTAGTCCAGCCGGTCCACCAGCACGCCCGCGAACTGTCCCACGAGCACGGTGGGGAGTGCCCCCGCCATCACGACCAGGGCCGTGACGAGCGTGGAGCGGGTCTCGCCGTACACCTGCACGGGCAGGGCGATGAAGAGCGCGCCGTTCCCGATCCACGAGATCAGTCCGGCCCACCAGACGCGGGCGAAGTTGGCCTCCAGGAGCAGCGGTCGCGGCGGGGCAAGTGTCATGGCGCCAGGCTGGGCCGTACGCTACTGCAAATGACACTGCCCGATTCGCCTAGCTTTCACCAGATCACGGACGCCCGTCAGGCGGCGCTCCTCACAGACCCGACCAGCAAGCGGTTCTTCGCGCCTTTCCTGGCGCAGGAC